>JBCCJU010000014.1:0-54269 GCA_039027715.1 Cyanobacteria bacterium P01_C01_bin.120 | reverse complement strand
TCAGGACATTTTTCTTGCTCTGGACCATAGGGATACATGGCGCAGACAAACATATTGCCGCTGTAGGTTTGGCCGTGGTAATGCTGACAGCCAACGCAGGCCATATGGTCGTTCAACATCGGATCAATGCGACTAGTGACGGGAGCAGCCAGCGCCTCAACCCAGCTCTCCAAGGCGCTGGCCAGAGGCGTAGCTATGGGATTAACAAATTCAGTCAGTTCTTCCGAGAAACGCACCAGTTCTTGATCCAACGCTGCCTCTAAAGGCTCCAGTGACTGGTTGAGATTGTCGGCCCAAGCTTCTATGGTCGGCGCGAGCTGCTTTTCAAGTTCAGATGCGATCGCATCTGCTGTGTCCACAGCCTCTTGAACAGTTTGTTCGGCCCAGGCTTCTGTTTGCTGGGTAGCGGTTTCAAAGAATGTGACTACATCCCTGGTCCAGTTGGAAAAATTACTCATTGACTACTGCTTACGTTTTAGCTCGTTTAATTGCTGCCGCATTGACTCCACCTGTTGGCGCAAGGCTGCCGCTTCACGAGCTTCGCCCGTGTCCGCTGTGTCGTCCAAAATTTCAATGCGACGAGGTCCCTCCGCAGGACGCTCCGCTTCCGTTGTCGCATTTTCTTGGGCCTGCTGCATCATTTTGTTGAACAATTGTTGCGCTTCTTCCGCCGTCAGTTCGCCGCGCTCCACTAGTTCATTCACGATGGCTTGCGTCTGCTCACGCAATTCTTTAAGCGTTCCTCCGGCTTTTTCTCCCGCGTATGAAGCCGCTCCAATACCCAGATAAAACGCTTTTTGTACTAAATCGCCGAAGCCAGCCATCAGTCAATCCTCAAAAATGAACAATTTCAGAATAAAGATTGTTGAAGAAGGGCGGCTATTAGGGGTAACCGCCAGCCAACGGTATATGCAAATTTTCCCAAAAACCTTGAAACGCTGGGTCAAAAAGCAAGAGACCCGGAGTCCACGCCTGTCACAAGCATCCCGTAATGCTGCTACCTTCCGGTCCTGACATGGTTTGGGCGTTGTGACCGCATGGGTCCAGGTCAAATACACAATAGCACCAATCTAAGTCTTCCGGCGAAAAGGCCATAGCGAAAAGAGGAAGGCAGCAGTAAAAGCAGTGCTGCATAAGGACTGTAGCCACTAAAGATAACCAGGCCCAACTGCGGTTTGCCATACCAAGTATGTGCACGATCGCTGGTCTGCTCTACAGTCAGAGAGAGGGCGTGCCCCTTGTCACCACCCAACTGGCGACGGCTATATCAAGCCAAAATCGTCAAGCCAAAACCCCAATTGGGATCCGCTCCTTGCCATGACTTTGATTGTTTGCCCCGGGATTCATGATGCCGCACTGAGCGATCGCTTCCTCTGGGCACTTAATCAACAGCTTCAGCAGACGGATAGTGCTCTTGTACCGACTCATCAGCTGCTGCCAACGTCGCAATATTGGCCATTTGATGGCTGGGCAGTCTGGTCGTTTTTACAGCAGCAGGCTGATCCCCAGGCGCCGCTACTGCTGATTGGGTTTAGTGCTGGAGTCGTGGGGGCGATCGCTGCGGCAAATCTCTGGCAGGCCCAGGGCCGTTCGGTGGCAGCAGTCATTGCTTTAGATGGCTGGGGAGTACCGCAGGTGGGGTCTTGGCCGCTACATCGGGTCAGTCACGATCACTTTACCCACTGGAGTTCGGCCTTACTGGGTGCTGGACACGACAGCTTTTATGCGGAGCCAGCGATCGCTCATTTGGCGCTTTGGCAGTTTCCGGAACAGGCGCTGGGCAAAAGCATTGGGCAATCAGGCAAGCCCGAGCCAATGACGGCGATCGCGTTTATCGCCAAACTAGTAGCGCGATATCAGATTTGACAGCAGCCAGGGGGACTCAGGAGCGAATGGCCGTGCGTCCGCACAGTCAATGGGGGCAAGGCGAACCATATTGATAGCACCTTAGCGGTTCAAACTACTGGCGGAGTGATGGGAGGACGAGATTTGAGCGGATCGCGCTCAATCGCTTGAATGTAGTTAGCGATCGCATGATCGAGGGTTGTTTTCGGTTTGCGTGACTTCAGCGTTAGAAAAAACAGCAGTGCATCCAGGTGTAGCAGCAAGATCACCAGCACATCATTGCTGATGTTGCCTTGGGCAGGAATGCGCCCTTTAGCCGGGTCGAAGTAAATAATTTCCTGCACGTGGGTGTAGTTCAGCAGGGGAGGAACTCGCGGCACGATGTCGTTAGCATGAACACAGCGGAACGCTCGGCCATTAAGCGTGCCGTTAATTTTACGGCTCAGCAGCCGATTGACCACTCGTGGACTACCAAACGTATAGAGATAAATGGCATTGTGATAAGTTGCCGCGTGATAAGCCGTTAGCGTCGCGATCGCCCCTCCCAAGCTATGACCGGTAACAAACAGTGGACTCCATTCATTGCGAATGTTTTCATCAATAATGTTGCTGATGCCGCGCGGACCAATCCATTCACAGGCCACCATACGAGCGCGAATTGCCTCCGGCAGCGCCGAGCCCCAGACATTTTGAAACGCCTGCAAAAAGCCCGCATGGGCAAATAATGGCCCTTCGTTATACGCTTTATCCTCGACGTCGGGCAGCTTGTTTCGCAAGATGATGATGTCAGTGAGGATGTCGATGTAGTTTTTTTCAGTGCCGCGAAACGCCAGCACGGCAAACGGTCGGACTTCTCCAGGGTGCAGCGCTAAAAAGCCCTGAGTGCCTCGGGTGTCAAAAAAGTAAACCTGATCAAAGCCCACTCGCTGTAAATTGCTGACGATGTTGGGCTTAGAGTCATAAGCCAAGCGGGAACACTGAGCAAGCCACCAGGCCGTATGGGGCTGGTAACCCTCATCCCCTGTCGGCAAAGCAATCTGTTCGGCGTTGGCAAAATAAACTGGCGACGACGCTGCTGCCATAACTGCACATGCTCCCCATTTATGTCATCGTCACCATAGCCCACGGCAGGACGGTCAGCGAAAATATGCTGAGTTGTATTGATGAAGATGAGGTTTTGTTGAGGTCTGCCCCATGACCTTATTTGCCTGGCCCTTAAATCGTGCTCGCCGCTTACGATTGACGCTATGGTTACTCGCTGGCCTGTTCTTGATATCAATGCAGGGGACTCGTCCGGCGATCGCTAATATGGCCAACCCGGAACAGCCGGGTGATTTGCTGACCGAACCTTGGGCTGATGTCGCCAATCTAGATATCCAGCACGAAGATCTAATCCTTGATCTACGTTCCGTAGAAGACGATGTGCTGGCTGAGATTACCGCAACCTATTTGATTAACAATCCGGGGACAGCCACGACCGTGCCTCTGTTGTTCGTGACACCGGGCTTGAAAATGGGCGCTGTGGTGCTTGACAATCAGCAAGCGATCGCGGCAGCGCCAACAGATGCCCCAGCTATTCCCGAAGCGTGGAACAGGCGAGAATTTTCACAACCCCTCAAAGGCTTACGCTTCAATGTCCCTTTGGGTTCTGGAGAGCACTCGATTACGGTGGATTATCAAGGGCTGCCTAGCCGCAGCGATGTCGATCTATATCGCCAATACGTACTCGAATATTGGCTGGCTCCGGCTCTGCAGTGGCGGTCTTTTGGCACCTTGACTGTGGACGTATTCGCGCCATCCGATTGGGAAACCATGCTGACGCCCAATTTAAACCTGATTGAACCCGGACACTGGCAACAAACTTTTGAGGGCCTGCCCAGCGACGTCCTGACGGTAAATGCTCGTCCACTACTGTCGCCGCCAGTGCGCATTCTGCGATTGGTTTGTCGGGTTGGCGGGGTAGTGATCGCCTTCACTGCTACGTTCTGGCTCTATCGCTGGCTAGGTCGGTTGTCGCAGCAGCAAAACTGGTCGAGGCGTTGGTTAGTGATTCGGCTCTTGCTGGTAATGCCCCTCAGCATGCCACTGTTTTGGAGCTGCGGCGCCCTCGGGGTCTGGGCCTCAGAATCGCTAGTTGCCGGTCGCCATCTCGCTATGACCTACACCTATTCCCGTCTGATTTTGTCGTTGCTGTTAAGCTTAGTGGCCATGCCAACAGGACTCATTGTCGCGTTTTTGGGCTTTTACCGAGGCCGCAGCAAGGAAGCTGTCGCGATCGCCCCAGAGACGACATAGGGGAGTTGCTTGAAAATAGCGTCCCTAGTCGTTGGGGTTTGTCAGCACCAAATCCTTACAGCTACTTTGTGCATTAGGCGGGTATTTGAGGGCAGATCCCTAGCCTTAGACCAACGATGAAAACGCTCGCAAAGTCTGCAGGTTTGCAAGCTAAACCGCCAGCAACACGACGGCGTACATCGTCGCTCCAGCAAAGAAAAATCCAAAGTGGCTTTCATCCTCCCCAGGCAACTCTTCTTTCAGCACGTTGAGAATCAGACCGCCAGCCACCAATGCCCAAGCGGCCAAAATGCCGGCTTCCTCTAAATGCAACGCTTCACCCAGCGCCCAACCCAGGACGATCGCCCCGGCCAAAGCCCAACGCCCCCACCGGTCGTACATCCGTTTATGATGCTCCCGCAGGTTTATATCATTGACGGCAAAATGTAGCGCCAGAGCAATGAACAGTAATAGGCAAGCGATTAACCCGTGCCCTTCTGATTCCCGCAGCAAATAGCCCAGAATTAGGTTGTAGCTGGCAAAAGAAATAATGTGTACCCAAAAAATGCCGGGATGGGTCGTGTCTTCTCCCTGGTGTTGGGCTCGATGAGTCCGCGATCGCAGCGCTAGCTTTTCTAAGCCATAAAAGATGGCTAGACCCAACAACGCCAATAGATAAACATGATTTT
The DNA here is from genome assembly GCA_039027715.1 of Cyanobacteria bacterium P01_C01_bin.120. Classification (GTDB taxonomy): domain Bacteria; phylum Cyanobacteriota; class Cyanobacteriia; order Phormidesmidales; family Phormidesmidaceae; genus Halomicronema. Next base: position 49,461 of record JBCCJU010000014.1, on the reverse strand, counting down.
CCAGATAAGCGATCATGCCTACAGAGCTGTCCTTAATTGCTTCCTGAGCATGGCTGAGCTCTGGTAGCACATCGAGAAAAATATAGGTAATCGAAACGCCGCCGGCAATTGACACCCACCAGCGCTGCGGAATTTTGAGTAGCCATCGAGACCGGCTAGCCGAGATGTGCACCAGTGCCAAACAGATTGCCAACCCCAAACCAACCAGGTTGATATCAAAGTGCATAATTGCCCGCCATGACTGGAATATCGCTTTCACGCCACCAAACGCCAGCCAAATTATGACATTTGAGGTTTGCCGACAACCTGAAAAAGTTTGATCTTCTGACTATTGATAGTCGCCCAGCCCCATCGCCTCCGTATCTATGACAGAATCTAGCAGCCCAGGAATATTAGCCAATCTTCCGATAACGAACGTTGCTTACCTTAGACAAAAAACTTGGCGATGGGGAGTGCTGACTCTGGCAAAACTTCAGCCAACCGGTGGACAAAAAAACGTATCAAAACTACGACAGGATTGTAATCGTTACGACAAACCTCCGTCGACTCCAGAATAAAAGCAGTATCCTAGTAAAAGGAATATAAAGTTTTATTGCGCAGGTGTTTGTTATGACTGCTTCAAATCTTGACCAGATTGCCGCCCAGCTTGAGAGCGAAAGCTCTAAAGATCGGATGCTGGCGCTAGCTATGTTGCGAGATGTTGAACCAGCCACCGCTGCGCCTTTAGTGCGCAAAGTAATTCATGACGAGAATTTGCAAATTCGCTCCATGGCGGTCTTCGCGATGGGGCTGAAGCCTGATGATGAAACCTTTGATATTTTGGCCAAGCTAGTGGAGACCGATCCCGATTATGGCATCCGTGCCGATGCTGCCGGAGCTTTAGGCTACTTGGAAGACCCACGGGCATTTGAAATATTAGTGCGGGCTTTCTATGAAGACACTGACTGGTTAGTTCGTTTCAGCGCTGCGGTTTCCCTGGGCAATCTGAAAGATCCCCGGGCCCATGATGTGCTGTTAGAAGCTCTAGATAGTAAAGAAGTAGTCATTCAGCAGGCGGCGATCGCGGCCATTGGCGAAGTGGGTGACGTCGAAGCTGTGGACAATATTTTGAATTTTGCTCAAGCGGAAGACTGGCTGGTTCGTCAACGGTTGGCCGAGGCATTGGCTAACCTACCTTCGCCTAAAACTGAACCGGCTCTACGGTTTTTAGCGAAGGATTCGCATTTTCAGGTGGCTGAAGCCGCGCGTATTTCTTTGCAGCGCCTGAGCGATCGCGCTGAACAATCCAAATAATTTAGACAACCCAACCCAAGCATTGGCGTTGCTGGAATGAGCTGTGAACGCAGCCCCCTCTGGCAGCGCCACTTCGAATTAGGTTAATTCGAATTAGGTCAAATAGCTGACCCATTGATCAACGACCTGCGGCGTACCGTACCAAGCGGTTCCTGGTTTGGGTGAATGGCACACATCGTCTAGCACCAGGTTTTTCGCGCCTTCGAGATGCGCCGCCGCGATCGGTGTAATGCCATCGCCCCAACAGTCACCTTGGCCCACCGTCAACTGATAGCTGTTGTAGGTAAACCAAGTGCGCCAGCGCTGCCCCAGCACCGATTTGCCCGCAAAGCAGATATAGTTCACATCGTCGTGATAAGCCCCCGGATAGGTTTGATTCACAAAGTCGAGGTTGCGGCGAGTCCATCGTTCCTGGCTGATGTGAGGGGTGCCCAAAGTCAGCAAGGTTTGCACCTGATGGTGGCCGGCCCAGCAGTTCCGGCGGTTCTGATCAGGCGCATGCACGTCATAGGGCTGTTCCCCCAGATAAATGCGAGCCAGCCAACCCCCCGCAGAGTGGCCGACCAAATTAACGCGATCGCTTTGAGTGACCTGCAGTGCTTGTTCAACTGTCTCAGCGATCACCTGCAACACGGGCTGTACCGAGCGTCCTCCAATCGTTGGCAGCCAACTGGCCTGGGTTAACGGCACCGTTCGGGCCCAAATGCCGCGCTGGTTGAGGTTAGCTGCCAAGGGGCGATAGGGAGCCGCCCCCGCAAAATATCCGGGAATAATGATCGTCGGTAAGGTCATGCTGAGTGTTTGCGATCGCCAGCGGCCAACATAGGCCGTGACAGATAATCCTGATAATCTCCCAAAAGTCGATCAACCATTTGCCTCATTAACTGGGTAAATCGCTGGTGCTAATGTTTGTCACGGTTGCCATTTGTCATTGTGCAGCCTTCTCGTCTATTTCTCTACTGCCCAAACCTTTTCCACCCACATAGCTGTCAGTAGCTGTGGAATGTTTTGCCAATTTATACGGCAATTCACAGTGGCTCTGGGCTGCTGTAAGATGAGCAATCATGACATCTTGAACATCATGCAACCTATTCAGCAAACATTTCACTTAGGGTTGTAAGTAGCCTTGCTTGCTCATCTTGACTGATTTGACCCAGCTTTTTCACTAATCGATTTTTATCTACTGTGCGAACTTGATCTAAGACAATTTGTCCTTCCTTTCCTTGAAACTGACAGACAACACGCGTAGGGTACTGCTTCCCTTTTGTCGTCATCGGAGCAATGATAACAGTGGCAATATGGCGATTCATCTCATCCGGTGAAATCACAACACAGGGTCGTGTTTTCTTAATTTCTTTGCCAACAGTGGGGTCTAGATTGACCAAAAAAACATCGAAACGCTGAATTACCATTCCCATTCAGATTGATCCCAGTCAGTCGTGTGGAGGTCATCTAAAAGAGCATCCTCTTGATGCTCGGCCATTTCAGCAAAAGCGGCTTCCCATCCGGCACGCGCACATTGCGCTGTGCGAATAGTCAGGCAATTACCCTGCACTTCAATCTCAACGTCTTCCTGGATGCCACTCTGTTCCAAAAGGAGCTTAGGAATACGAACGCCTTGAGAATTGCCGATCTTAACAACCCGAGTTTTAATAACTGTTCCCATACCGAAGATATCTGCGAAACAAAGGTAATTACATCGTAATTACGAAAGATGACCTCCGTCAAAATTCTGAATTTGACAGGGACTATTGCGTTAAGCAAGAGCCAGGAATGTGTAGCTCTCTTTATCTAGCGCACAGTCCCAGTTAAAAATGCTTTTGGTGGATGGTGTCCTCGTATTAGTTGTCTCACACTAAAGCGGGTTCAGCATCGCTGGCAAAGTGAGCGGCGGCGCTGTCTTCATGTTTGAGCAAGGTAGCCTTGGGCAGGGGACCCTGCAGGTGTTCCCAGGGGAGAATTTGATCGCGCTCCCAATGTTCATGCACGTAAAAGTCTAACGGTGGCAGTTGCCCCTTCAGTGCTTTGAAGGCGCGCTTGTAGCTGCCGAGGGAATCACCGAATTCACGCACCTGCAGCAATAGCGGGGTCAAACGGCGATCGCCGCGCGAAATCAGCGCTTGAATCACCGACCAGTTGTAGCTTTCTGGTCGAAAGTCGATGCCTTTCGGTCGCAGACGCTTCTGCAGCAGCTTCAAACGCTTCTCGGCTTGGGGATTGACGCCATACCACTGAAAGGGCGTATGAGCTTTGGGCACAAACGTGCTACAGCCCAGAGTTAACCGCAATCCCGGTACGGCTTTCTTCAGCTCTAGCATCAGTTCGGCGGTAGCCTCCAGGTCTGCCAGTTCTTCTCCCGGAATACCCGCCATGCCATATAGCTTTAGAGCATTGAGGCCGCCGGCCTTAGCGTTGACAGCGGCTGCTCGAATATCGTCGGTCGCCAGCTTTTTATTGACGATTTGACGCACCCGTTCGGAACCGCTTTCGATCGCGATTGTAATAGACTTGGCACCGTGACGAGTTAAGGTTGACGTTAGCTTCTCGTTCACGGTGTTAGTGCGTACGGAAGAAAGGCTCAATCGCACATCATCAAACTGAGCCTGGTTCAAATATTCCAACAGGTCATCGAAGGCCGGGTGCTGGGTCACTGACGCCCCCAACAGGCCCAAACGGTTAGTCACCGCTAGGCCCTTTTCCACCGACGGAATCAGGCTATCCGTCACCGATGCAGCGCGAAAGGGCAAGGTCAGATAACTGGCTAAACAGAAGCGACACATTTCTGGACAACTGCGTACCACTTCCACCATGTAGATATTTTCCCAAGCGGCTTTTTCCGTCACGACTGAAGACGTGGAAAGGGTGTTGCCGCGATAGGTTTGCTTTTCAATGAGGGGAGGAATGTCAGTATCCACCGGCTGAATTGACGCTAACGGCCCCGTCGGACTCACGTAGGTGGGCTCGTACAAAGCGGGAATGTAAACGCCGGGAACCTGGGCCAGGCGTCGGAGTTGGGTCGTGCGATCGCCATCCCGCACTGTTTGATAGGCGTCGATAAAGGCATCAAGCACCACTTCACCATCCCCCAGCAGCACCACGTCAAAAAATGCAGCAAAGGGTTCTGGATTAGCCGTTAGCACGGGGCCACCGCCAAATATTAGAGGATGTTCGTTGCCGCGATCGCAGGTCAAAATTGGGACATCCAGCGACTCTAGCATCGTCAGAATATTGGCGTAATCGAGCTCCCAAGAGATGGACACGCCCAGTAGTTCGGCTCGACTAGGCAAAGGCTCGTGGCCATCGGTAAACCAGCGCGCCACGTCAAGATCTGACCGCTGCACCAACATTGCCCAAATGATTTGGTAACCCAAACTGGTGATGCCGATGCTGTACTCGTTGGGAAAGGCAAAAATGACTGGCGTCGCCTGATTAGAGGGCGTCGCTGGGGTAAACAGCAGGCGTTCGAGGTGAAATGGAGCGGCCAATCGATAATTCTCTCCTAAAATGCCTAGTCAATAATTTTTGAACATCGAGCCAATTGCATTATTAAAGCGGTTCTAACGCGCTAAATCGGGTTAGCATCGGGGGGCTGAAACCACGGAAATACGCGGATTGACCACCAGACTACGCACGTTAACCTCTGGTTATATGCACGGTTACACTTTACAAACACCTTAACTAGGATGACATCATAAATGCCTTTTCATTATCTCAAGGTAAGTGACCGAGCGGTTGACATTGCTCGCTTTTGAGGATGAAAAGGCGCTTGTATTCACGTTAAGGCTCTCGTCAGAGAGATTGAATAACTTTTCTCAGTGTTCAAAAGGACAACCTAAACTCTATGCGGCAATCTCCCCATGAAGCTGTAGAAAGACTCCTGTTAGAGGAAACGCTCGTTCCTTCGCGCGAGGAATTAACTGAGCAAAAACTTACTTCAGAACAGCAAAAATGTTTGTCGGCTGAGGCCAAACAGTGGCTTAAGCAGGGGTGTGCCCATCACCGCCAGGGCAATACCGTTGCCGCGCTGGCTGATTTTCAAAAGGCGCTCAGAACTTTTCAGACCCTTTCACAGACTCGTTCAGTGGCCAAAGTGGCGCTGCTAATGGCACAGCTCTGCTACGGCCTCGCCGACTACCTCTGGGCCACGGACTATGCCCGTCAAGGTCTGCAGCTATCTCGACAACTGGCTGATACAGCACTGCTGCATCAGGCGCTGAGCTGCTTAGGCAACAGCTATCGTCATCTGGGCGAACTCAAAAAAGCCGAAAATTGCATGGCCCAAAGTTTGGTAATTTCTCAAGCGGCTAATGACCAAGCGGCCGAAATGCGCTCTTTGAGCAACTTGGCCCTGATTTATCGAGTTCAAGGCGAAACGGAGAAAGCGATTCCGCTCTATCAGCAAAGTCTCCAGTTGGCAGAAGCCTGTAATGACACTGTGGCTCTTGAACAAATTCTGCGCAATCTGGGTAATGCTTACCATACGCTGGGCAACTCGCAAAAAACGATTGAATACTATGACCGGCTGTTGCGACTTTGTCGCGATCGCATGGAACCCCATGTTGTCAGCAAAATTCTCCGTAACCTCAATAGCGCCTGCTATGCGATCGGCGATTATTCGCGAGCTGTCGTCTATCTGCAGGAGCGGTTAGCCCTGGTACATCGGCTACAGGACTATCGCAGCGAAATCCAAACCTTGGAAAGCCTTGCCGTCAACTACGACATCTTAGGCGACAGTGCCAAAGCCTTACAGGCTCGTGAAGAGCAGCTCAAACTGGCTTTCCGAATACAAGATTTTCGGCTGCAGCGGCAGGCGCTATCAAGTCTGAAAATGGCCTGTATTGCAACCGGCGATTTCGATCGCGTTAAGCGCTACGTTGACTATCTCACTGAGTCAATCTGAGGCAAAATGCGAAACTAAAGCGGCAATTATCGGGTCAGGGCACTGAGTGATATTCAGGTGGTTTACCGTCGAGTGGCTCGTCGTCTTGCTTTAGCAGAACTGTCAATAGCTCTATGCCGACGTATTATCAATTTAAAGTCCGCAGGTTTTGGCAATAAGCAAAATATTAGAAAGCGGTGTTTAACCTACCTTGAAACCAGCCTCTATGATTTCAAATAGAGTTTATGCAATCTTTGTTGAATACTGTTGACCAGAAGAGCTGGTCGCTGTTTAAGTGAACTTCATCTGTCCCTGCGGGTATCCTCTGATAGCATGTGCTTGTCTAAACGGTGAACAGCCCATAGGCCGCATGAGAAGAGCGATCGCAAGGCAACCAAAAGCCAGGGTTGACAAAGCCCCCCGCCCTCTCAAAGCGACCAAAGACCTGCTTCCTAGACTTGTATTTCTCCATAAGCTGTAATTTTTAAGTTCAAAAGGATGCCCTATGAAAGCCATGATTCTGGCCGCCGGCAAGGGAACTCGGGTACGACCCATTACTTACACAATCCCGAAGCCGATGATTCCGATTTTGCAAAAGCCGGTAATGGCGTTTTTGCTGGATCTGCTTAAACATCACGGTTTTGACCAGATCATGGTGAACGTTAGTCACCTGGCCAATGAAATTGAAGGCTACTTTCGCGATGGTCAGCGCTTTGGGGTCGAATTAGCCTATTCCTTTGAAGGCCGTATTGAAGATGGCCAACTGGTGGGAGACGCCCTGGGGTCGGCTGGCGGGATGAAAAAAATTCAGGAATTTTCCCCCTTTTTTGATGACACCTTCGTAGTGCTTTGTGGAGATGCTCTAATTGATCTCGATTTGACTGAGGCATTGCGCCAGCATAGAGAAAAAGGCGCGATCGCCACCGTTGTGATGAAATCAGTGCCTCTAAAGCAAGTGCCCAGCTATGGCGTAGTGGTGACCGATGATGATGGGCGCATTAAGTCATTTCAAGAAAAGCCTAAGGTCGAAGAAGCGCTCAGCACGGATATCAACACCGGTATTTACATCTTCGAGCCAGAAATCTTTAATTACATTCCTGCCGGCATGGAATATGACATCGGCGGCGACTTATTCCCCAAGCTGGTGGCCGCTGGAGCGCCGTTCTATGGTATCCGCATGGACTTTGAGTGGGTCGATATTGGCAAAGTGCCGGATTATTGGCAAGCGATTCAAGACGTGATGACGGGGCAGGTCAAGCTGATTGATATCCCTGGAGAGGAAGTTAAACCGGGTATCTTTACAGGACTCAATGTCAAAGTGAATTGGGATCAGGTTGATATTCAGGGGCCGGTTTATATTGGCGCCAGAGCCCACATTGAAGACGGTGCCACTATTGTGGGGCCGACCATGATTGGACCAAATTGCGCAATTTGCCGCAACGCGATCGTCGATCGCAGCGTCATTTTTGAATATTCACGCATTGGCCCGGGCGTTCGTCTAGTCGACAAGCTGGTATTTGGCCGCTATTGCGTGGATAAAACTGGGGCATCAATTGATATGCAAGCGGCGGCGCTTGACTGGCTGATTACGGATACCCGCCAGGCAGAACTGGCCAAGCCACCGATTGAACACCATGAAATTGCGGAACTGATGAGCCAACAGTCTTAGTTCCAGGATTTACGCAGCAGCCTCAGAATGGGGCGAGGGACCAAATTGGACGCGCCCGGCGAGTCCTCAAGCTTAACAATCGCAGCCAACGCGGCTGGAATTCTTCATAAATTGGGGTGCGAACGTTCGTGCCCCAATTTTTTGTTCAGGCAATAGTCAGTGCCTATGCGGACAGCATGTCCGGCGAGCTTTGTCCAGCGGCGAGCGCTCTGTCGAGGGACGCCAACATCTTTAAGCCCAAAGTCGGGACTTTAAATCTTCGTCCGCGCAACTGCGATAGAGATACCCTTGGCCAGGATGAAAAGGGCAACACTTCGCCCTAGCGTGGGTCATCATAATAGTCGGTGGTCAGTCCGATAGGGACGCAGCATGATGAGTAAATTACGACGACGCAGAGAACTTCGGCCAAGGTCCCATCGGCAACCAGGGTTCAGTCGATCGCTGACGGTCTGTTTGTTAGCGATCAGTTGCTGGTTTCTATTCACTATCGCCAGCCTGGCTCAACTAGCGACGCTGGATGACGCGCCGGTCGTGTTGGATGGTCGGCCCCTATTGGAAGTAGCTTCCACTAACCAGGTCAATGCCGACGAGCGAGCAGAGGCGATTAGCCAAGAATTAGAGAATTTAGCTAACGGTAATCAAGAGCTGTATGTGACTACCGAAATTCGCAATAAGGCTCCGGTGCTGCTGGTGAACGGTCGCTATTTAATGACCGTCACGCAAGAAGATGCCCGGCTGAATCGAGCCAACTCGCCGCGATCGCTAGCGGATGACTGGGCTAATCAGCTTAACGAAGACTTGGCTATGGCGCTGCGGGAGCGTAGTGATGCGGTTCTCCAGCGGCGGGTGGTCATAGCTTTAGTGCTGCTGCTGTTGACCTTAGCCGCAGACCGGCTGATTAGCTATGTGTGGCGGCGATCACTGCGTCCTCTGCTGGAAAACGTCACGACTCCCCACGACGATGGCCATACACCGCCGGCTGGCTTCAACCTATTGCTGTCGCTGCTACAGAGCCTGATTCGATTCGCCCTGTGGTTTAGCATCATCACTTACATCACAACGCTGTTTCCACTGACGCGCCGCTGGAGCTATTTTTTACGTCGTCAAGCGCTTGTCGGATTCTTGAAGCCGACACTGCGCCTAGGACAAAGCGAATTTTCCATCCTCAGCCTCTTGATTTTGCTGGGCATGCTGCTAGCAATTGTAGTTATTTCTGGCATTTTTGCTAACTTTCTGCGATCGCGGGTGCTACGGCTTGCCAACATTGATCGAGGTTCTCGCGAAGCGATTTCGATCTTGGCGAAATACACTCTGATTTTTGTCGGTACGGTGGTGCTGCTACAAATCTGGGGCTTAGATTTAAGTTCTCTCGCACTGATTGCCAGTGCCCTGGGGGTAGGGGTAGGCCTGGGGTTACAAAATATCGTCAAAGACTTTGGCAGCGGCGTAATTTTAGTTTTTGAACGACCGATTCAGGCGGGAGATTTTGTTTCCTTTGGCGACTTTCAAGGCACAGTGGAGCGTATCGGAGCCCGCAGCACCGAAATCAAAACCCTCGATCAAATTTCTATCATCGTGCCCAACTCTCGGTTTTTGGAGCAAGAGGTCATCAATTGGAGCCATCGCAACCCGGTCTCCCGCATTCGTCTACCGGTCGGAGTTGCTTACAGTTCAGATCCCAAGGTCATTAAAGAAGTGCTGGTCGAGGTCAGTTACCAGCAGCCTCAAGTATTGTCAAAGCCGCCGCCGCTGGTTTTCTTTAAAGGCTTTGGCGACAGCTCTCTGGACTTCGAACTGCTGGTTTGGATCGCCGATCCGCCAAAACAGCTGATCATCAAAAGCGATCTTTACTTTGCGATCGAAGCGGCCTTGCGTCATCACAACATCGAGATTCCGTTTCCCCAGCGCGATTTGCACGTTCGCAGTGGGCACCTGCCGATAGATATCACAGGTGAGTCCCAAAGATGGCGATCGCCCTTACCCGAAGAAAATTAAAGGACCGCCGGTCATTCTGAAAGCTGGTCAGACCCTTGCTTAAATAGACAGCCTGATCTTGCGCGGCAGCGTAATTTGAAAAGCCGTTCCAGCGGCATCACTGTTCACCTGGATATCGCCGCCAATGTGGAGCAGTAGCTTTTGCACCAGCGCCAGCCCCAGTCCAGTGCCGCCCTGCTTCCAAGGATCGGCACTCGGGACGCGATAAAACTTATCAAAAATACGAGGCAACTCAGCGGCGGGAATTTCAATCCCCGAGTTGGCGACCGTCACCACAATCTGACCATCAGTGTCCGCGATCGCCGATACCGAAATCGTTTCTTCCGGAGGCGTGTACTTGCAAGCATTGTTCAACAATTCGGCAAACACCCGCTCCAAGCTAGCCTGGTCACTAACAATCGGTGGAATGGTGCTGGGCAAGTCAATTTTAAGGTGCTGCTTGCGACTCTGAGCGCGCTCAAAAAAGCTGTTGGCAATGCCGGTTAACCAACTCGGCAAAATAATTTGCTGGGGGGTGATGGGATGGTTACCACCATCTAACCGCTGTAGATCCAGCAGATCATTAATCAGGCTAATTTCCCGCTCGCACTCTTCTTTCAAGACAATGTAATAACGGGCAATACGATTCTGGCTGACTTTGGGTTTTTGCAATTCCTCATTCAGATCGAACTCTTGATTGAGGGTGACTCCCAGCAGTTGTAATGCGACTCGCATACTGGTCACGGGCGTACGCAACTCATGAGACACCGTGCTCAGAAAATCATCTTTGAGCTGATTGAGTCGCTCTAGTTCCTTAACTTGCGCCTGCGAAGCTTGATATAGCCGAGCTTGCCGAATCGCGATCGCGCATTGGTTGGCCACCTGCTGCACCAGACGAATCTCTGGTTCTTCGAAGCTATAGTCTTTTTCGTTGATCAGCCATAAATCGCCCAATACACCGCGATCGTCGCGAATGGGACAGGCAAACATGGCGACATGGCCCCGCACCGGATTGGGTTCTTTGGAACAAAACTGAAAATACTGGCCGTCCAGCAGCTGATGATAGACTTCGGGAAATGCCTCCATCTGGGCCACTCGCCCTTGGTAAGGGGGCAGCGACTCATTGTACTCATAGTAAATGGTCGAAGTGCCCTGCTCCAAGTCATACAGCGCCGTGTTGGACCCCCTTGCCCCCAACACGCCGGTAAGTTCTTCAACCGCCGTTTGCAAAATTTGAGACTCGTCCAAGCTATCGCGGACTCGGTCAGTAATGCGCTTCAGAGTGGCCTCAAAATCCAGGGCTTGACGGAGCTGTCGAGTACGCTGCTCAACCTGAGTTTCTAATTCAGTATTAAGTTTGCGAACTTCACTGTAAAGGTCGGCCTGGGCGATCGCCCGTCCTACCTGGATCGCCACATCTTGCAGCGATTCAATTTCCCACTGCAGCCAGGGGCGGGGATGACAGCAGTCATGCACACAAATCAACCCCAATAAGCTGCCTCCCTGAACCACCGGAATCGCAATGTGCGACTGCACGTTAAAGGCTTGTAAGTGCGCTTTGTACTCAGGTGAGATATTAGCTTGGGCGACATCCTCAATGATTTGAGCTTCCCCCGTACAATATTGCGCTAGATCAGTGTCTTGAAAATAAGTAATCTCTAGCAGGATTTCCTTCAGCGAACTCTGGCCTGACACCACGGACTCAGCGTTAACACCAACATTGTCGGGGCGCAGGCTGTAAAACAAAACGCGGTCAGCCTCCAGAAAGCGCCGCACTTCTTCCATGCTGCGCTCTAAGAGATTTGCTGGGCGCATAGACTGCAACAGATGCTTCGTGATCGCCCCCAGCAAACGTTCTCGTCGGGATTCTCGCTGCAATCGCTGTTCCGCCTCTACTCGATGCGTAATGTCTCGCAGCGTATGAACCAAAAAAGGCGGTTGCTCGCTAGTCTCCATGACGCTGATTTGAGCCGCCAAAATTCGGATTTCGTCAGTGCCACTGCGCAGGGCGATTTCCCGTTCTTGGGGCGACTGAGTCGCTAAGACCCGTGCCTGTAGCCCCTGCAAAATATCGAGCCCAGTATGGCTGAGCCAAGCTGCTTCGGGTGCGCCCAGCAAAGAGCCCCGCGAACGACCAAAGAACTCGCATCCAGCGCTGTTGACATACATCCAATGCCCCTCAAAATCAGTCAAAAAAATGGGGTCGGCAATTGAATCGAGAATAGTGAAAACTCCAGGAAGGCTTTCGGTCAGATTTTGACCGCGAAGCATCGGTTTGACAGTAAATAATTCGTGAGCCATGTGTTGACGAAAAACTGGAACAGCATCAAAAGTGAAATTAGAAAGTAAGACAGGGAAACACCTGAGAAAGAGTGAGGCGTCGGATGAAGGATATTAACAAACGCAAAAGAGAACGGGAATTCTGTCGACAAAATACCTGATTTAGCAAAGTCTAATGGAAGTACATTGACAAAAAAAGTGTTGTGCTAGTCACTCTAAAATCATTTTGCCATTCAAAAAAAATTATTGAGCTTAGCTAAAGGTTTAATTTTATTAGCCTATACAGGTCGCTTGAAAACTCTTGCGTAAAAGTACGGAATTATTGCCTTATTGCTTTAGCAACGATAGATATTATTCTGAATAAATCCTGACTGAATTTTCATGTCCACTATTCCCAGTTTTGAGCGAAAACGCGCATGTGCGATCGCGGCTTCCAAAAAAAGATCCGTATCTGCTGGGAGAACAAGCAGTCAAAAAAAAAGGTGCTTCCGTGGAAGCACCTAAAATTGTCGAGAGGAGAACAGGAATGCTTAACATGTAAGCCTTCAAGTTGAGACTATTTTAGCTTAATGAGACGAGCTTGCAATAGTGAAAAGCAAGAAATTAGCATCTCATAACCAGATTCCGCCCATAAAGCCTCGATCAGAATCCTCTAAAATCCTTGTATAGAGAGGAATTAAGCCGATTCATGAACCAGTACGGCATCGGTATGGTTAAGGTCTGAGAAGAAATTTGAAATAACTTCTTGAAATTCGGTTTCATTTGTTCAAGACTTCTGCAATTGCCGCTGCTGGCGGCTTTCTTGCTCGTAACCCGCATGAACTGGTGAATTTATTTTTGTTAACATTGCCACGACTTTTGTCAGCAGAGTTGTGCCCTTTGGGAGCACGCAGGGTTTTCCTGAATGCCGTGATACTCCAGGCCGCGCTTACTCAAAAGTTATATTTCAATGGCGAAGGCGGCCAGGAAACGATTGGCCTGGATGATGACCGCTCCATGTTGACTGCCGCTGGGCTCTGTAACTTTTATCTGATGGCGGTCTAAAGAGACCAAATGGCAGGTAGATGGCGTCTTGCTTCAGAAACTGCTCTGATTCACAACACCTCTAATGCCTTCTCGGCGATCGTTTGCTAGGAATTCCCGGGCAGAGTTTTGAAGTGTTTGGCACCGATTTAGACGCCGATACCGTGTTCATTCATTCTCTACAGCTGGGGGCTCGCGATGAGTTTTAGCAATGGGCGCACACCCCTCAGTTTCTAGCTGCCGTTCACATAGGCAGGGTGGACATTGCCCACCCTGCCGAAATGCTCACTAACGGTTAGACCGTCGAACCAGCCAAATCATGATGCCGCCGATAAAGAGCATGGCCAACGGGGCACCGGGTTCTGGCACCGAAGCATTGAGCGGATCGCCAGGATTGGTTAGCGTATCTTCACCATCTTCGACTTCACGTTCAAAGCGATCAAGATCATTTTCGGCGGCTTTGAGTGCCTCACGTTGGCGATCGTTCACCAAGACCAGCATGGACGAGTAGGGGGTGACAATCTCGGTACGCTTAGCGATCCCATGCAGTTCGTCCAGCACCTCAATTTGAGTGACATCTTGCTGACGGCTCAACCAGCGAATCGCCTGTCGGGCAGCTAGGGCCTGAAAGTCTGAGGCCGTGTTACTAGCAGCCGCCGTCGGCGAGGCCGGAGCGATCGCCCAACGATAGCCGTCCATGACGGTGGCATCGGCCTGCTGTTCGACTGCAAATCGACTGATGGCACTGGCGATCGTGCTGGTAACGCCTCCCTGAGAATCTGTGAGGCGCTGCTGTAGGGCATCGGTATAGGCCGTCGGCACTTGTCCATCCAGGTGCACCAGCCACAGCGACCCAGATAGCTCAGGCACTGCCGCCGCGTCGGTCTCAAGCTCGTAGTTGCCGGCATCAGTGAGCACAAAGACAGCATCATACTGCGCTGCCTGGCGAAGCTGCGCCCACTGATTCAGTTGATCCGTCAGGGGCAGGCTGCCGTAAAACGACAGGTCTTGTACTTTAGGCGCCTGCTCTAGCTTGACCGGAGGCATGCCATCTTCAGAGGTAATGTACCAGTCAATAGTATTGCTGGGAGCAAGGGCTGACAGTTTCTCAAACGCTTGGGTAAGGTCGGCAGTGCGATCGCCCATGCTGCGTGAGGTATCAACCACCACCGCCAGTCGCTGCTCCACGAGTTTCGGCGTAGCCGTGGTCGTCATTGGCGCTGCCGTTACCGTGTAGCCTGCCGCCAGGGTGGTCTGATGGGCCTGCGGGGCGACGGGTGTATCAGCAGGAATGGCTGCCTCATACCAGACATCGCCAAAATCTTGGGGTTTTTGCCCGGCCCGTAACCGCTCAGTTTGTGATGTCCAGTAGAGATTGCGCTTTTCAGTCAGCTGCGGCAAGGGCCACCCACCCTCCTGCTGAGCCACCTCGTAGCTCATCCACAAGTGGGTGATGCCGGGGCGACCGGGTCCCTCACGTTGGGGAATCGGAAAGACGCGCAGACGATATTGCCGGGGACCAACCTGCTCCAACAGCGCCGGGTCTTCTGCCCGCACGAACTCCGCCCGTTCTCGCTCCGCATTGTAAACCTGCTGCGCGGCACCTCGGGGCGACACGACAAACCGGTAGCGCTCTGCCAGGCCCTCTTCGCCCAGCAACAGCTCGGTAAAAGCCGCACTCTCCGGCAGCGAGAATTGATAGACAATCTCTTGATCTTCGCGGGTGTTATTTTCATAACGCTCGTAAAGATTGACTTTAGCCCAGTCACCGGTTGGTTCTACGGTGACTTCTTGTTTGGTCAGGGCAACGACACGGTCGTTAATATTGAGCAGGCTGGCCTCTACTGAATCCCGCTCCACGGTGGACTGCAGCGCATGCTTGATGGCTTCTGATTCCGCCTTTTGCAGCGGCGCATCAAAAAATTCGGCATAGAGCGTCGCAGCTTTATTCGGGTCGGTGCGATCGCCCTGGTATAAAAATGGCGACAGCAGGGCATTGTGCCAAAGTTGAAACATCCCCGCCTGCTCTCTCGTAATCGGAAAAACGTCGGGATACCAAACCTCAAGGTTGTTTGCTGACTGCCAACTGCTGATGTAGCGGTACTGCATCAAATGGGCATTAAGCAGGCCGCGGCGAATTTGCGGCGACTTTTCCACTAAGGCTTGACGCTCGGCTGCAGACTCTGGGGCCTGGCTTAATTGCTCAAAAGCCCAGGTTTGCGGTTGCGGCGAGGTCAGCCAAAAGAGACTGCCAAGGGTCAGCATGACGGTACCAGTAGTGGCCCAGGACTGCCAGGTGCCGAATTGCTGCCCAAAGGCATAGCGAATGCGGGCCCACGATTGGGAAAACATGATGACCAGCGCGTATGGCAGCCCGACAAATAAGGTGGCGCTAAAGGCAAACAGAGCAAAGATACCCAGCACCAGCAGTGACTGAAACGACCCAAAGACGATGAATTCGATGAAGTCAAGCAGGCCCTGCGGCTGATACAGTTGCCACGACCAAGCGATTTGTTGAGCGATTGCACCCACCCACTCAAAACGCAAAAACGCGCCCAGCAAAATCCACACCAGCGGCACCGTATAAAACAGCAGCACACTGCCAACATAGAGCCCGGCCAGCAACACCACCGTTTGAGCGGCCATCTGAAAGCGGGCAAGGCCTCTGTTATAAGCGGAATAGCCAAAGAGGAGTTCGAGTGTGACCGTGGCGATCGCGATCGCGCCGGCCATTACCATTAGCGTGCTGGCTGGAGTCAACTCCCGCAGCACAAACATCCGAAAGATGGACAGCGCCATGATGGGAGCTTCGACACTGTAAAACAGCCGCATCAGCTTATCGGCATGCTTTCTAAACCGAATAAGGCCAACCACCGTACACACTGGCGGGACCGCCAAAAAGGCCACTAGCGGCACGACAAAGGGAAACGGCACTTCACCTGCAGCCATCGCAGCAATCAGCGGCACCCCAATAAAAGGCAGAAAACCCAAGTAGACGACCATTAAAAAGAGGCCATTCCAGCCCCAAAAAATACTGTGAAAAGATAAGTTCAGTAAGCCTCGCGCCAACCGTTTAGGCGGAGTTTTGCGAACTCTTTGCAGAGCAGAGTTACCTAGGGTCTTAAGCGACTCAAAAATAATCATAGTGATTTAGGTCTATGGGAAGTGCTGTATCTATGCTGCGGTGATGTATTCAGAATGCCCAGACCGGTATTGTCGGTCTAGGTCGGATAAGGTCGGGAGTTGCTGGCTCGCGCGATCGCAGCCCTTCGCTCACTTCCCTGTTGATGGCTGCCAAAGTATTGGATATTAGAAGAATGACGACAATCTGCAGCGCTAATCGTGGAACTCCCAGACGTCCTCATCCGCAGTCATCAGGACACTGGTTGACTGGGTCATCGTCAGGCCAGCTAGCGCTTCTGCCAAGGGGTCATAGGTGCGATACGCCTCCCAGCGACCCGAATCGACATAACCAATGCGCCAGTGACCCGACATGTAATTACCATCCTCAGTCAAGGTGCCGCTGTAGCGAATGGGATGGGGCGATGTGGTCAAATAGCGCTTGATAAAGAAGATCCGGGACCCAAGCAGTTCACCCTTAATAAAAGATTCACCTAAATAGTTTTCATCCAAAACGCGCCCATCGATAACGCTGCCGCCTTGAATAAATGCCGCCTCGAAACCAATGGGGTTCTCAGCCTGCCAATAGATGCCCAGCCAACGTCCGCTAATGTCAGTCTTTGTTATTTTCATGTCTTCTGATCGTTCTGTGGCAGCGTAATGTTAGACAGCAGGTGGATGCAATTGAGTTCGCTCGGAAGCTGATCTAGCGAATGGTCTCTGACATTTGACGTAGTCTGGAAATTGCGATCGCACAACGCTGTCGGAGATAAATCGCCCTCCCGCTGAGACCATGTTTTTTTCGTGCACCTGTAACCGAGAGAGATGTCTACCCAGAAACCACTTGCGATTAAGATTAATAGGGAGCCCAGCGACTAGCGACAACCATGCGACTGTACGTAATTTCGGCATTGCTAATAGCCTTTCTTGCTATCTTATTCGCGCTGCAGAATACAAATCTGGTTACTATTGAACTTTTTGTTTGGCAATATCAGCAATCACTAGCACTGATATTGTTGGGCACTTTAGCCATTGGCGTGATTGTGGGTCTCTTGGTTTCGGTGCCTGCCGTTATTCGCCGCAATGTGCGGGTGTCGCGCCTGCAAAAACAAACAGAAAGCCTCTCGCAGCAGGTGGAAGAACGCTCCCAGGCGGTTCAGACGGAAGCGCAAAATACGACCCTAGTGCAGCAAAATCATGAAGAATTGCTGCATCTGCTAGGGGTGCTCGATCCCATGACTGGTCTCATTCGCCAGGAGCTGATGCCGAAAGCGATCGCCACCCAACTAGCCCACCACCAAAAGCAAACCGACAAAGCCCAGCTTCCCCCCATCAGCGTCCTGTTGTTTAAGGCTTTGCCCGTAATCGAAGACGGCTATCCATTATCAGAAATGTTTGCCGGCGTAGCGACGATTTTGCGGCAGCAAGGAGAGACCAACACCTGGTTCTACAGCGACGGCCAGGGCCGTTTTGCCGCCACCAATGCGGGCTTGGACCAAAAAGCTTTGACCAAATATGGGGAAGCGCTACAGACGGCCATTCTTGAAAGTCCGCCGGTTTTACCCAGTGGCAAAACGATGGAGCTTGATGTCAGCGTCGGCGGTGCGATCGCGGAGTCAGCAGCAGCGATTGACAGCGATACCCTAGTGCAAACCGCCGAACAAGCCTTAGCTCAGGCCTTACAGCGGGGTCGTAATCGCGTTCGCATTTTGCAGGCATCCTAAAAGAGAACTTGTCTGCGCAGGAGACGCGATGTTGACGCGATGTTGGGTACTGTTCAACGAACGGGTTACGAGGAGATTTCTGGAAATAAGTACACCAATCCTGCGGTGCGTCACGCTACGCTGACAGCACCCTAGGAGCGGTAAATTCTTTCTTGGAGATTCCCTAACAATAGATACTGTGTTGAATTTGGCATGTCAAGCGCTACGAGGCAGGAGTTTGTCCGGGTCAAAGGGTTTTCCTGACTTGAGGATGCCGTAGATGACCCGAACGAGCTTGTGCATCAAAGCGCCAATGACCTGCATCTTGGTCTTGCCAGCCGCCAAGAGGCGTTCGCCAAAGGCCTGTGCTTGTGGGCATCGTTGCCACCAAGTCAGCGCCGGAAAGTCAAGTGCTTTGCGCAGTCGTCGATTGCCAATTTTGCACAACCGCGTTTTGCCCTGCACTGAGTTGCCCGAGGTGTGTTCTTGTGGCGTCAGTCCGGCAAAGGCGGCCAGTTGTCGGGCTGAAGTGAAGTGGTCAATCGAGCCGATTTCTGCTATCACCCGTGCAGCGGTCGTCTCTGCCACCCCCACAATGCTCGTGAGTAACGCTTGCTGTTGTCGCAGCGACTCATGGGTATGAAGATGTTCGCGCAAGCGCTTTTTTACCGTTTCGGCCTGCTCTTGAAGGAACTGAATGTGGGCTTCGATATCCGCAACTAAGTCCTGGGGGGTCACCTGGAGGCGGTTTTTCTCTTCTGTCATCATGTGCTCCAGGGCATCAAGGCGACGAGTATAGCCTTGCAACTGGCTGACCTCAGCCGCTGAGGGGTGCCACGGCCCGGGCTGTAGGTCGCGACAGAATTGGGCAATCAGCTTCGCATCGGCGCGATCGCTCTTGGTGCGCGCGAGCTGACTCTTGCTATAGCCGTTCACCCGTAGCGGGTTGACGATGCTCACCTGATGTCCCTGCTGATGTAGATAGAGGGCGAGGGCATGACCGTAGATGCTGGTGGCTTCTAGACAAGCGTGAACCGGCTCGACGCCTTGGTTGGCTAACCATTGGCTCAGTTGTCCAAAGCCGTCCGCATCATTGGTGAAGTGCTCGTACTTTGACCGTTTAGTACTTTTAAGCAGGGCGACATGAAACTCGGTTTTGCTGATATCAATACCGAGGGGAATCAAGGGTTTAGTCATGGGGAAAGACTCTTAAACAAACAGAACACATCGGGCTCAGCGCTATCCTTGTGAATCCTGGGTGGCGCTTCGAAAAGCGTCCCTTTCATACTGTCCAGTCTGCTGACACGATGGACATGAGCAAGCGGCGGGAAGGCTCTTAATCTAGCGCGCAAGTTCGATGAGCTTGAGGGGCTGTCCAGAGTCACTTCCAAGACTATTGTCGCGGCTCATCCCAAATACAAGGGGCTGTCATCATTTAACGCTCGACTCCTGATGCTGAGAGCGGTTCAGCCCCTAGCTTGTTTTGCGGAGCGGGCGCGGGATGTGCTTACACCGCAAGTATTCTGAATTCAATTGATGACGCGCCCTAGAACTGATTTGCCGTTGCCTTGTTTGCCATGCCCCATTCCCCTGACATTCCCCTTTGGCTGCTGATTGGCTTGCCAGGGAGTGGCAAATCGACTTGGGCCCGGTCCTTTCAATCTGCCGAAAAAGCGATCACCATAGTTTCCACTGATCGCATTCGCGGTGACCTTTTTGGCAATGAGGCAATGCAGGGACCTTGGCCACAGGTGTGGGACACAGTCGTGATGCAGTTTCGCGCGGCGATCAGGCAAACCCAGCAGGGGCAATTAGTGGGTACCGTTTACGATGCCACCAACACCAAGCGTCAGGGACGACGTCAGATTATCAAAACGGCTCACAGCTTGGGATTTAATCGGATATTGGCCGTTTGGCTGGATGTCCCGCTGGCAGAATGCCTGCAGCGAAACGAACAACGATCGCGGCAAGTGCCAGTCGAAGTGATTCACACAATGGCGAGATCGCTGGCCGGAGCGCCTCCCGATTGCGCAGAAGGATTTGATGCCCTTTATCGGCTGCGGCCGTTTTAAGAGCATGACAGCCGCTCTTAGCGGCAATCAGCGATGCCAAACGAATCCCTGCAATACAGCCAGCTATGCCGATTGACGCTGCCAGCCCACATAGGGCAGTCGAGTCGCTGTGGCTTTGATGGCGTCTTCTTGGGCTACCAACTGTCCACAGGCATCCCAGGTGCCGCTAGTAAACATTTGGCGCGGGCCATCGGCAATCTCAATCGGTACGCTGAGGTCACCCATTGTCACCGTCATCGCTGCCAAATCAACCGTCAGGGGAGTTTCTGGAGCCGCCGCGATCGCCGCCTGCAGCTGCTCCGCCACCTCAGCACTCACCTTGGCACAGGGCACCCCCATGGCGACACAGTTGCCAAAAAAGATTTCGGCAAAACTCACCCCAATAATGGCCTTGATACCCCAGCGGGCAAGCGCTTGAGGCGCATGTTCCCGGGATGAGCCACAGCCAAAATTCCGGTTTACCACCAGCACCTCGGCCCCCTGATATTGCGGTTGGTCGAAGGGATGTTGACCATTGAGCTGAGCGCGATCGTCCGCAAACGCCTGCTCCCCCAAGCCATCAAACGTTACACACTTGAGAAAGCGGGCTGGAATGATGCGATCGGTGTCGATATCATCGCCTTTTACCGGTAATCCACGCCCCGTCACCGTAATTACTTGAGACATGCAGCTTAGAAATTTGGGTTTGCTCTGGCTTTCTATCCTATAGCAGAAGGCGGCAGGTAGAATTTAGAGTCTGAAATTCGGCAAGGAAGCTTGGTTTTGGGTTCTCAGTTTTAAATTCTTTGATGGCGCTTACAGGCAAAATGCCTACCCCATTCCCAAAGCCCGCCGGGCAGGCTCCACCTTTCTCGAATGCTGTCAGGCTATACACCCCATTACTCCATCACTCCCCGCAACCCTACTCCAAACTACCGCGCCGTGCCTGCTCTCGTTCGATCGCCTCAAACAGGGCTTGAAAATTGCCCTCGCCGAACCCGCTGGCTTGCTTAACCCCGTTGGAAGCGCGGCGGACCTGGCGCTCAATGAATTCCCAGAAAAAGGTTGGCCGCTCGAATAAAGGCTGCGTAAAGGTTTGCAAAAGTCGGACGTCGGGCGTCTCGGGAAACCAATCGACCAAAATCTGCTGCTGAGCGATCGCCTGCCAATCACCAGCATCTTGCCAAAAGCCCTGACGCTGGGATAGTTGCTCATAATAACTACTGGGCACAGACAAAAAGGATATCCCCCGCTCTCGGAGGCGGGCGATCGTCTGCACCAAATTGGCGGTTTTGAGCGCCACATGCTGCACGCCAGCGCCTCGGTGCTGATTGATAAATTCTTGAATCTGAGAGTTTTCTGAAGTGGGTTCATTAATCGGCAGGGTGGCGTCACCGTCAGGATGTTGCAACACCACGCTGCGCAGCCCCGAGCGGGGCGTCTCAATCACAAACCGCTGCTGCGGCGAAAATCCCAGACATTTTTCGTACCAGGCGGCTGCCGGCTGCAGTTCGGTCACCGGCACATTAATGACGGCATGATCGATGCCCAACCAAGGAATTTTCGCAACACTTGGCAAATTGCCTGACGGCGGTGGCGCGACTGCCGAAAGCGGTGTCGCTCGCTCAATCAGGGTATGCCAAACACTGCCCCATCCCCGAACCCGGCACCAGCGGACGGCGCCCGCTGCCGTGGTGAATGAACGGATCGGCTGATAAAGACGCTCACCGCAGTGCCGCAGCCGCGTCACGATCGCATCTAAATCCTTCACCCGAAACGCCACATCTCCTACTCCCGGGGAATGGCGCTGTAAAAACCGCTGTACTTCAGCCCGTCCAGAGCTAGCTGACGATAACAGAATCAGCAGGCGATCGTGCCGCACCGAATAGTCGCTCAACTCTTGCAGAAAGTCATCAGCAATCGGCCAAAAATCGAGCGTATTAACAAACCAGTCGCGCCAAGTCTTGGCATTGTCAACAAAGAGATGCAGATATTCAAAATCCATCCCAAAATCAGCGTCTCCAGACGTTATACATGAATTACTGTAAGCACGGAAACTGAGATTTGGATAGAAATTCGCAAAGGATTTATTAAATAAGCTTTCACCATCTAGGCTTGTGCACTCCGTAATACGCGACTGTCTAGCCTACAGCCCCCTGCCACTATGCCATTGGATGCTGCTTCAGGACGCGAGCGAGATACTTGCCAGTGTAAGAGTTGGGATTTTTGGCCACTTGCTCTGGCGTACCAGTAGCCACGATTTCACCGCCGCGATCGCCTCCTTCTGGCCCCAGATCGATGATCCAGTCGGCGCAGCGGATCACATCTAAATTGTGCTCAATTGTTAGCACGGAATTGCCTTTGTCAACCAATCGCTGCACGACGTCCAAGAGCTTATGAACGTCGTAGAAAGACAGGCCGGTGGTGGGTTCATCAATCAGGTACAGCGTTTTGCCGGTGGCGCGACGGGCGAGTTCTGACGCTAGCTTCATGCGCTGAGCTTCCCCCCCAGAGAGGGTTGGTGCGGTCTGCCCCAAGCGCACGTACCCCAGGCCTACATCGACCATCGTTTGCAGGCGAGTAGCGGCCTTGGGAATGTTTTGGAAAAAGTCGAGAGCTTCTTCCGCCGTCATGCGCAACACGTCAGCAATCGTTTTGCCTTTGTATTTCACCTGCAGAGTTTCGCGGTTGTAGCGCGCCCCTTTGCATACTTCGCACTGCACATAGACATCGGGCAAAAAGTTCATCTCAATTACATTAACGCCTTGACCACTGCAGGCTTCACAGCGGCCACCTTTAACGTTGAAAGAGAACTGCCCAGCCTTGTAGCCGCGAGCTTTAGCTTCGACAGTGGTGGCAAACAGGTCGCGGATCACATCAAAAACGCCCGTATAGGTCGCCGGATTTGAGCGCGGCGTGCGGCCAATGGGGGATTGGTCAATCACGATCGCCTTATCAATCGATTTCAGCCCTGCAATTTTTTCTAGCTGATTAGGAAAAGGGATTTTGCTGCCAAAGTTGTGCATTAGCGCCTTGTGCAGCAGGTCATTGACCAGGGTGGATTTGCCGGAGCCGGAAACGCCCGTAACGCAAACCAGCTTGCCCAGGGGAATCTCGACATCAATATTTTTCAGGTTGTTGCGGTGGGCGTTAATCAGCTTCAGCGATCGCTTGTTGCCTTGGCGCCGCTCAGTCGGCGTCGGAATGGCGCAGCGTCCCGACAGATAGGCCCCCGTCAACGACGTTTCAGCCTGCAGCAGGGTTGATAGATTGCCTTCTGCCACGATGTTGCCGCCGTGAACCCCGGCGCCAGGGCCAATATCCACTAGATGATCAGCGGCACGAATCGTATCTTCATCATGCTCCACCACAATCAGCGTGTTGCCGATGTCTCGCAGGTGGCGCAGCGTATTCAGCAGGCGATCGTTATCCCGCTGATGCAGACCGATGCTGGGCTCATCAAGCACGTAGAGCACGCCAGTCAAGCCCGAGCCAATTTGAGTAGCCAGTCGAATCCGCTGGGCCTCCCCGCCAGAAAGGGTCATAGCCGTACGATGTAGCGTCAGATAATCCAACCCCACATCCAGCATGAACTGGAGCCGCGCCCGAATTTCTCTGAGCACTAAATCCCCGATTTGTTGCTGTCGCGCTGACAAGAGCGGTGAGCCATCGGCAGCGCCGACCAATTTCTCAATGCGTTCCAGGCATTCCCGCACCGACACATCCGTCAAATCGTTAATACTGTAAGGACCAATCCGCACCGCTAAAGATTCCGGCTTCAGGCGAGCCCCGTGACAGACCTCACAAGGCTGGTCAATCAGATATTTCTCTAGCTTTTGTTTGTAGCTGTCAGAGGTGGTTTCCCGATACTGGCGCTCCAACATGGGCAGCACCCCCTCATAGGTGCGGTGATAGCCTTTTTTATCGCGGTAGCGGGAGTCAGTTTCGATGTAAATCTTTTCCTTGGAGCCGTGCAGAATCACCTCTTGCTGCTCTGGCGTCAGGGTTTCCCACCGGTCTTGAATTTCAAAGCCAAAAGCCTGGCCGACGCTATACAGCAGGGAAAAGTAGTAAGTGTTGTCCTTCTCTGACCAGGGAGCGATCGCGGCATAAATCGGCAGCGTCGGATCAGGCACCACTAAATCAGCCGTAAAGGTACGCAAACTGCCCAACCCATGACAGTGGGGACAAGCTCCATAGGGCGAGTTAAAAGAAAATAGTCGCGGTGACAGCTCTTCCATCACGGCCCCGTGCTCGGGACAGGCAAAATTTTCGGAAAAAACCAGTTCTTGGGGCACCGCGGGCGAGGCCGCCACCGCATATTCGCCGCCTTTCTCTGCTGCCACCGGTAATGAGTCAGACAGCGCCTTGGCATTAATCGGTACGACTTTGTTGTCGCTGTCTGACCGGCGCTCCGGCAGAATATCAATAACGGCGATGCCCCCAGAACGCTTCAAACAGGTGGTCAAAGAATCCGCCAATCTTTCTTGCAGTCCCGGCTTCATGACCAGGCGATCCACGACAACTTCAATGGTGTGAGCATGATTTTTATTGAGCTCAATGTTGTCGTTTAGATCCTGAATTTCACCGTTGACGCGTATCCGCACAAATCCT
Organism: Cyanobacteria bacterium P01_C01_bin.120; assembly: GCA_039027715.1. GTDB lineage: Bacteria > Cyanobacteriota > Cyanobacteriia > Phormidesmidales > Phormidesmidaceae > Halomicronema. The sequence continues at coordinate 24,855 of JBCCJU010000014.1, read as the reverse complement.
TCCGCCGCTAGAGCAGACAGCAGCTTTTGATGGGTGCCCTTTTTACCCCGCACCACAGGAGCCAAAATTTGAAATCGAGTGCGCTCGGGCAGCTCCCCGACCAAATCCAACATTTGGTCAAGGGTTTGCGGGGCAATGGAGCGATCGCAGTGGGGGCAGTGAGGCTCCCCAGCGCGACCAAAAAGTAGTCGCAAATAGTCGTAAATTTCGGTAACGGTGCCCACCGTTGAGCGCGGGTTATGGGAGGTTGACTTTTGATCGATAGAAATGGCCGGACTTAGCCCTTCAATCGCATCCACATCCGGTTTGTCGACTTGCCCCAAAAACTGACGGGCGTAAGCGCTCAAAGATTCCACATAGCGCCGCTGTCCTTCTGCAAAAATCGTATCAAACGCCAGAGAAGATTTCCCGGAACCAGAAACGCCAGTAAAGACGATGAGCTGGTTACGTGGCAGCTCCAAATCGATGTCCTTGAGGTTGTGCTGACGCGCTCCCCGAACTCGAATCCGGTCGTCATCTTCAGGAGGGGCGATGGGATGGTGGCCATTTTGACCATTGGCAGCGGTCTCAAAGTCAGCTTCAGCAGAATGGGAAGACTGAGGCATAGGGGCACGTTTCAGCACATCAAAAACTGTCGTCGGCAGATTACAGTTCTTAACAACTATAGCGCTTTGCCTTTCTCCCTGCGGACGAGTTATGCGCCGATATGGCGGTTTTCTCCGAGCCGTAGAACTTTGTTAAATAGGACAGTTTTTGATCTCTTGATTTAGCTTATTTTTGATAAATCGAGATTCACACGGGACTATACCTTTAGAAGGAGCCCTAGCTCTGTCCCCAAGGTCATGTGTCGCTCTTTCCAAATACTTACGATGCTCGTGTAAGCCGTTAGACATCAATTAATCGAGGTTTTATGGGAACACATGAGCAATCTGCTTCTAACGATGAACAAATTTTGATTCTTGGGGGCGGATTTACTGGGCTGTTTACAGCTCTACATTTGGATGCCCGGAAGTGTTCCTTACCCATCAAACTCGTTGATCGAGAAACGCGATTTATTTTTAAGCCGTTGCTTTATGAGCTTTTGAGTAACGAAGTTCAGATAAATGTTACTTGGCCACGGTATGAAGAACTGTTAGCCAATCGTGACATCGCGCATATTCTAGGTGACATTCAATCAATTGATTTGCAAAAGCGACAGGTCCAGCTAGCCTCTGGATTGACCTATGGGTATCGATATTTGGTGATTGCCTTAGGCGATGTCGCCGGTTACTTTGGCATCCCAGGCGCCAAAGAGCACGCATTTACCTTTAGAAACGCTGACGATGCTCTAGATTTGGGCAAGCACCTACGTAAAAAACTACAGGAAGCAGCCCAGACTGAAGATGAATCGAAGCGGCGGGCACTGCTAACTGTGGCAATTGTCGGAGCTGGGCCTTCGGGGGTAGAACTCTCTGCTACCCTGGCTGATTTATTGCCGGATTGGTATGAAAAGCTCGACGGTAATCTCGACGAATTACGAATTACCATTCTGCAGCGCAGTGCCGAAATTTTAAAGGGGAGCGTCAGCGATAAGCTGCGAGAAATTGCGGGGAAAGCCTTGGGTGAAAGAAAAATCCCGGTGGATTTACAGCTAGGAGCATCAGTCAAAGCCATAGAACCAGGCGCAGTCACTTATCGTCAGGGCGATGAGGAGCAAGTTTTGGCAGCGGAGACAGTGGTCTGGACCGCTGGTTCGGCCACTCACCCTTTAGTAAAAGCTTTACCGCTAGCAGAGAATCATCGTGATTCCAGAGGCAGACCTTATCTGACATCGGCTTTACAGCTTATCGGTTGTCCCGATGTCTTTGCTGGTGGCGATTGTGCCGTTGATGTGCGTGAGCCACAGCCGCCAATTGCTCAGGTTGCTTATCAGCAAGGGCAGGCGATCGCGCAAAATATCGTGGCGCTGATGGAGGGTAGAGACCCTAAGCCAGTTGAGGTCAATCTGAGAGGAACATTGATGAAATTGGGTATTGAGGAGAGTGTTGCCGAAATCCTAGGCAAAATTAGAGTTGCCGGACACGCCGGTCATCTAATTCGGCAGGCAACTTACCTGAGTTTGCTGCCAACTCCGGCACGCAATCTCAAACTTGGTGCCGAATGGATTACCGACGAAGTTTTTGAACAGGTTTTAGGCGTGTAATACAATTCTTGATTTTTGGCTGTAGATTTGCAACCGGTTTCATACCAGCGCCTTCATTTGCAACCGCCATAAGCTCTAGAAAAGATTACTGGTATCACATCCAACCCTAGCCCTTTAACCGTTAGTTCTGAAGAAACCAGAGCCAGTCTCTCCAGAATTGAGGGCTATAAGAGGCTTTTGCCCAAGTTCTGGCATATAAGTCCAGAGTATTATCTCAACAACTTTTTGCTCGTATTTTTGAAAGCTATGGAGCATGAATGCAGCGAATGCGCCAGAAGTGAGAAGCTAAAATATGCTCAATTTCTTCCCTGAGAAAGAGAGATATTTTCTGGAATAACTTCTATGGGTAGATGGTATTAGTGAGGCGTTATTTTTTATTTTATAAAAGGCACAAAGAAGTGCACTAAATCTGTATCAATTATTTCCGCATAATTTTTGAACAGGTATTTATTTTGGTCATCGAATAGTTTTAACTATGTACGGATTTAATAAAGCTGACTTAACGACATATTTTTGGCGCAATCAAGCAATCAAAATAGGGTGTTTGATACTCTTGAGCATATCAGTATCAACAGCTTGTTCTACTTCTCCTGAATCTGATGAAGCTTCCAACAGCGAGACTGAAGAGTTGGCAGTAGGTGAAGATGGTTTAGCAGATTTAGAAAATCAATCGGTTACGCTGTACGGCAACTTCAAAGAGAAGCTTGGCGGCAGCTTATTTTTAATTGCTGAAGATAGGCAGGAAGAGCTAGGCGATATTCTGGTACTCAATCAGTCAAGTGCATTTACTGTTCCCGATGATGCAGACACACCACTTTGGGCAGTCGGGGAAGTCAAGCCGCTAAATCTTGCTGAGCTGGAAACGGTTGATCAAGAGGAGCTAGCCTCCTACGATGGAGAGCTGGTTCTTCATGCTGACCGAATTACGCTGGCGCCCACACCTGAGGACTTATCAGCTAACTCAGATGTTTTTTACAACGAAAGCGTGACCGTTGTTGGAGAAGTTGAGCAGGTTGAAGCGGACAACACCTTTATTTTGAGAGAACCGGGTCTATTCTCTGGAGATGGCGTCATCGTTATTCAGACGGGGGATTCTGCACTCACTCCGGTGATTGAAGACGATCGCGTCGCAGTTTCAGGCGTCCTACGCCCTTATATCATTGCTGAGCTAGAAGAAGACTATGATTTAACCTGGGACCTCACTGTTCAGGAAAGTTTAGAAGCGGAATTTCAATCCACTCCCGTCTTAGTTATAGACTACGTTTCTGAGCCAATAGAAAGTGATTAAGCGCAGGAATAAATTAATTTTCTATCCCGCTTTAGGCGAATTGCTTTAGCTTTCATAAATTGGCCCAAATGGGCTTGGTATAAAATTGAAATGCTTTTCGTAGATAGATTCGGTCAGTAGTTTCAGCAAGTCGTTGATTAAGCTTTCGCTGTCTGAACAGGTCTATCCGCTGATTGCTGTAGCTAGACTTAGTGGCAAGTCAGCGCTGGCGCAGTATTGATTGCGCCGTTCAGTTAAGGTAGCGTCACCCATCCTCATCAATCAGCTGACAGCAACTTTGGATTGCTCTACTTCAGTCGCGATAATCGCTTTCTTGGCGCAGGTCGAGACTGTAAGCGATGGACATTGGCAATTCTCTGAATTTTTCTCTACTTTAATAACCTGCCCCTTCTACGGACTTACTACAGTCGCGGTCACCAAAAAGCATGCCAATGAGGCTGTGGGTCAGCTTTGGTGAAAGGATGCGAGCCGGAGTCAATTTAAATGCCAACAGCTTACTGCGCTTATTGGTGACTAAGCGCAGCTTAAAACTGAAATACCAGTCATCGAGTTTTTGCTTCAGCTCACTTGAGTTTGAAACATTTTGTGCGTTTTTGCCCAACAGGAATAGCAGACTGCTATCGGCGTCGAATTGATGAAAGCAATATCAGTTATCTCTCAAGTTCGCGTGTAGAAACAGCAGCGCAACAGCATCAAACACTACGATATCAGCCCCACAAAGCGACTGTAGCTCACCAGATTCGGGAATACGCCTCGCCAATCAAGCAGTACACAATGAGTGTAGAACTCCTTGTAAACGCAGTCTTATCGAAGGGTAAGTGCGATGGCCAAAGTCTTAAAAGGCAATGACAATTGTCATCACTTCACTCCGGCTTAGCTATGACTGACTCAGGCGTTTACCGGGCATTGAAAGCAGTTAAGAAGGGCCAGACACCGTTGCTCAAAGGCTCGACAAAGTCATCGACTCTCAGAAAACTCGCGAGACATCCAAACGAAAGACTTCGGATAAGTGGTGTTCGTTGCTGGGAATAAATTCATCAAATCCAGTCCCAGTTTTTTCTTACTCACTTCCGCCCGGTGAACTCACGTTTTCCTGCTCATCTCACCTGGATTGTCAAAGGTCCAGAGATTGTCTTCCCATGGCTAACGTAGGTGCTTCAGCGGCAGCCTCACCTATTGGATGCGCACGGAACCAAGAATAGACCATCTGATACCGGCAAGGCTTCTGGCGGGCAGGCAAATTGACGCTTCAAAGCTTCAGTTGGCTGATATAACAGTACCGTTTCAGCGGCTTCTGGTGCTTGTGGGAAATCGGACCGAGTCGTCATGACAAACATTACCGAGGCCGGTAAGTAATGACTAATCGACATAACATTGCCTAAGGCCGTTCCAGAGCTCTGTGTTAAGACGACCGGGGACTCAAATCCGGCGATCGCCTGAGCGACATCACGGTTGTGATAGCTAATGCTCTTATTCCACCAGGTGGGCGCCTGGATAATAGCAATTGAACTAACCATCCCGAGTCCCACGGTGAGGGCAATGCCCCAAGCCGCCCACCGCGATCGCCGGGAGTACAATAGCGACAGCCAGCCGCCAATGGCCACTAGCGAGCCTATCAGCGCTGGTACAAAATAGCGGGTATTTTTCGACAAAATGCTGCCTCTCACCAAATCGCCCCCGATTAGACAAATTGTCGGCACCCAAATTAACAGCAACAGCAGCACGCTTGACTCTGGGGGCAAGGCTTTCCACAACGCCGCCGACACCGCCGCTAGCAAGAGCAAAAATAAGGGCGGTATCGTCCAGGAATAAATATTTTCTAGCGGCAGGTTGGGATCAAAAAAAACGGCGGTGAAATGAAGTCCCCAAAGCTTTACTAAGGCATCTAGTGGGAAGGAAACTTGCGTCGTCCAAGAAGTGGTTGACTGCAAACGCTGACTTTGCACCCACATGACCCCTAACCACGGTGTGAATAGCAGTATCGCCGCCGCCGTGGTGGCCCCAAAGGTCCACCGCTGTCGCTGCGACAATGCCCACAAGCCATAGGCTCCATAAGCCATCAGCACAAAAAGTGACAGCACAGAAGTGTAAAACGTGAGCGTCAAACCAATGACATAGCAACTCCAGGCCAACCAGGTATTTAATCTTACGGCACGCCTTAGAGCCCAAGTCGTCACTACAATCAACAGAGTCCACAGGGCATATTGCCGAGCCTCTTGGGCATAAAGCAGATGAACAGGAGAAAAAGCAAACAGCACCGGCAGGACAACAACGGCTGTAGCCGAGGCAAACAACTCCCAAGCTAAAAAGGGTAGAGCAATAAAGGTAAGCGTACTGGCCAGGGCCGAAACTCCCCGAAAAGCCGCCAGTGAAGTACCAAAATGCTTTACCCAAGCCCAGCACAATAAATAAAACAAAGGCGGATGCTCTGGATGATCGACGAGCGATCGCAGCGTATCATAAAAACTGCTGCCGGGAGCAAACGTTTGATATTGCAAAATATCGCCAGCGCTTACTGGCTCACCATTAAATAACTGCTCGTTCACCTCAGCGCCAAAGTGTCCGGTCACCCGCAGTGCCGTAAAGACTTCGTCATACCAGAAGACCTTGCTACCAAGATTAAGCCAGCGCAAACTAACACCGGCAAGTAAGCCAAAAGCAATTATCCAAACCCAAGGCGACTGCCAATGTCTGGATAGCTGACGAAGCTTAAGCGAAAGAATAGCCAAACTTACCAAAGTTTGTGAGCAGCGCTACATTCATGTGCTCCAGCGTATTCATTAGCCAGGGCACTTCTTTGCAAGTACGCTTTTCATGATAGTTAAACAGCACGGCTATGCGATTCTCCAGCCAAGGTCTGACGGCTGAGCAAAATAAGACAACCCGTAGCAGTAGCCCCACAGTCAAAATCTGCCCAGACTCATTCAACAGCTGCCAGAAACGGCGGAATACGGGCTCTTGCCGCCCATGCACGACCAAAAAATTCAAAAGCTTTTGGCAGGTCGTAATGACAATAAAGTCAGTTAGCCGCTGGCCATCAAAATCACTTAGAGTATCGCGCAGATACTGCCGCAATTGCCGACCAAAATTGTTGTTGACGTAACGAGGGTCAGCATCGGCCAAGGGTGATAGCAAATATTCCAAAAACTCTTCCTTAAAATCTCGAAAAGAGCGCACAGTTTTGCTATAAGTCTGGAACATTTGCGCCAAGTCCCGATGGCTACGATTGCCCTCGACTTTACCGGTGTAATAGTGCAGGGCCTCCGTCAGCTCATCGGACGGAATCTGAGTGGGATTTTGAACGGTGGCGGCTTTACCGCGCTTTTGTTGATCACAATAGCGGGCTAACTGAACTCCAAACTTAGCCTCGGCCTCCCGACGCAGCTTACCGACCTGAGTCTTCTGACGCTGATCGCTATCTTTAGTTAATAAGCTGCTGTGATACAAAAACGGATAGCGCTTAAGCTGTTTTGCAACCAGCTGATCTTCGATATCTAAAGTCTCTTCCTCAAGCTGATCGTCAATTAAGTTGGCAAATCGACGCAGAGCAGCATACTGCTCAGTCTGCGTAAACAAGTGGCTTAGACGACGAATTTTATGAGTTTCAGGAGCGACTGCCGGTGCAGTCGGAATCTTCTCAAAGAGCTGAACTAGCGCTGGCACGGCCCAGTGGTTTTGCGCTTCGGTTGTCCAGGGGTTAATCAGCGTGTAACTACAGCGGTTAAGCGTATATTTAAACTCACGCTCAGCATGGGGCCGCTGAACTAGCTCGACCAGCGTTTCCCAAACATCACCATTAGAAAATCGATCAGCCCGAATGAATAAGTCATAAAAATCTTCTAGCACCTTCTCCGTTTCGTTCGTTTGGCGACTGTGCTGTAAATAACTATACAAATGGGTTTCAAGCTCGACCGCAGAAACCGGCTGATGACTAGACCACGACTCGTAAGAATCCATAGAGCTCATGCTGGCAGATTACCCAACTCGGCAAAGAGACATATACAAGTATCCTTAGTTACTTTTTAGACAATGATATAAGTTTGTCCGTAAATTACCTGATAATGATGTTGGCAGGCAGTATCCGTAGACACTTTTTATTCTGTCCCCTCAGATATTACCCCTAAGGTGGCAGAATGTCTGCTGCATCAAACAAAATCTAGAGGATTTTATAGTCGCACCTATAGAAATCTACAATAAAAAAGGGAGCGATCGCTCCCTTAATAACGAGTTCCCTTGAGGCAAAACTGATGACGCCTAAGAAGCCACCTTGCGATAAGGCACTTTGGTCGCAATATTAATAGTTGCCGTGTTAACCGGTGCCGGAGCAGCGGATAAGGGTTTGAGATTGCGAGCCATGTCTAAGAACAGCTGCGGATTGCCTGCCGTCGGCTTCTTTTCTTGAGGTACGAAACGGCGTACTTGAGCCTGCCAGATGGACTGTGGGAAGCCCAGAATGGCGCGATAATACTCGTCATAGCGAGGCAGACGTAAATTAGTTGGCATCACCCCTTCTTCACGACCAGCCAGTACGCGACGGCGCTGGTAGGGCACAGTGTCAAAGCCAAAGTTGCTGAGATATTCTTCACTCTCTAACAGCTCATCTACAAAGCCTTGAATCCCCTTGGTGGCCACCACAATGGACCAAGCAATTTTTTCCCGCTGATTGTAGACTTGGCGGCCCAACACGCGTTCCACACACTGCTCAACGAAACGATAGTTGTTGTTCTTCTCGTAAAAGCTGTTGTAAAAGGTTTTAGACAGCAGAAGGCCCCGGATAAAATCACGTACGCTAATTTGGTCATTGCGTAACTGAGATTCCAAGAAAGTCTCTCGGTCCCATTTGAAGGCATGGAAGAAAATCTGACGGTAGGCAGCCTCAATTAAGGCATCCATGCCGGTAGAGTCCAATAAGTTCTCAGTACTAAAGACTCGAGGCTGTTCTTCACTGCCGACGTCATAGCCTTCGACCCGCTGATTTTGACTGGCAGGGGTATAGTTCAATAACGGAAGCGCCACGTTTGAATCTCCGATATCTTAGTTTTTTAACAATCGTTAATGCCGATCATAGGGGATGGCGGTGAGAGACCTCGACAATTCTGAGTAAATCATCACAGAGCTTAACATTCCCCTAAGCCCACACTAGGCTTGATTTTCGATGTCTTGCTGAAGGTCTTTATCAACCAAATGCAACACAAATCAGCGATCGCGACAGCTGTCTCTCTGGTTGACGAAACGTTTCTTCACCAACCCCAAGCTGAGTAGTGAGCAGCCGGAATAGACGCCGTATTGATATCGACGTTAGCTGATGGAGCGGCTTCGTCAGCGGCATCGAGGCGAGTTTCTAAGCAAAAAGACGCAGTGTTCGAAAGGCCAATTACCGTGCTAGTGCGAATTCGAGTCGTTGCAGACGGAAACGAAAAGCGCTCGATGGAACTCATGGTTGAGTAGTTCGTCGTCAACATTAGTCCCTCTTGGTCATCTACTTGGTAACGGCCCACCACCGGCGCCGTTTCGGCGTAGCCCTTTTCGCGCAGCAGCTGACCAGATTGCGCCCCGGGCTCATCTGGCACAAGGATCAAAACAGTGGCATCTTTTTGGGTTTGGCCAGCTTCATCCCACTGCATTGAACCTTGCCAGCTTACGGCAATGCCGCCAATGGCCTGGGCCGGATCAATACTATGCATATGACAAATTTCCGCTACCTTGGGGTCGGTCACATCCAGCACTGCGGCGGTGATTTCGAGCTGTCCCAACTCGGTGCGGCGCATTGCCAGGTGATGGGTAGTGCGTTGAGAAACCCAACGACCGGCACTCATCCGAAAAAAATCCATCGCGTCCATGGGCAATCTGTCTTCAGTAACACTCATTTACAGTTTGTATCGATATTGTAAGGGGAGGACGTGAGGAGGTGCAGAATCTTGGCAAAGTTTCATTCAGGCAGACTGCGATCGCGTCTGGATCAGCCGCTGCTGCGCCGCTTGCTGAGTTTAGCAATCGTTCTGTGCTGTTGCGCGATTGCCACGGGCGGCGGGGCTCAAACGCCTGATACAGCCGATGTTCCGGCGAACTCGGAGGCGGCTCCAGTCGAATCGCCAGAGAACCTGATTACGCATCCATTACAGAACTGGACGCCACCAGCAGTGGGCCAGATTTTCGAGGCGGACGATGACATTGACCGAGCTGCCGTTGATCTGGACGGTCGGGTGCTATTCGACGTTGCCAGTCCAGTCGATGACGCTAGCGCCCTGAGCGCCCCCGCCCGAGCCCGCAAAATTGAAGTCAAGCTCAGGCAGATAGCAGAAGCGTGGAGGACGACAGGTAATCTCGATACGCTAACGGTTGCCCATGAGAATGACCCTGAAAGCAACCAGCCAATCATTTATGTTAACGACCAGATGCTGATGACGGTGACTTATTTGGATGCTCGAGCCGGAGCAACCAATAGTCTGGACCTGCGAGCCCGGCAAATTGTGGATGATGTGAAAACAGCGCTCGTCCAGTATTACCGGGAACGGCAGCCTGACTTCCTGTGGCAGCAGGTCCGGTGGACACTGGCCACCCTGCTGATTACCCTGCTGAGCAGTTTTGCCATCAGTCACTTCGCCCAAAAGTTGCGGGCCCGTCGACGACGGTTGCAGCATGAGCAGCTGCCGCCGGGTTCGATTGATTCGGTGCAGCCGTCTCAGCTGAGTAGCGTCAATCGGATTCGCTCAACGCTATTGACCAAGCAGCAAATCAACGGTTTGGCGATCGCCAGGCAAATGCTGCAGGTGCTGCAGGTAGTTCTATGGGCTGGCAGCAGCCTGCTAATACTCGGCTTTTTTCCTTACTCGCGCTGGCTGCAGCCGCTGATTGTGGATCTGATGCGGGTGCCGGTCAGATTTATCATCGTCGGGCTAATTGCTTATGGTTTAATTCGGCTGGCGAATCTGTGGATTGATCGCCTATTCCTAGTATTTCAAGGGCGAACCGCTGCTCATCTGGAGCGATCGCAGCGATTAGTTTTACGCCTGTCAACGTTTTCACAGGTGATCAAAGGGATAATCGATTTCCTGATTGCCGGCATTGCCCTGCTGGTCATGCTGAGCTTTTTGGGATTGCGCGTCACTCCTCTTTTAGCCGGGGCCGGTTTGATTGGTTTCGCTATCTCCTTTGCTTCGCAGAGCTTGATCAAAGACATTATCAATGGATTTTTGGTGCTGATTGAAGATCAGTATGGTGTCGGCGATGTCATCACGGTTGGTAGCCTGTCAGGCTTTGTCGAAACGATGAACCTGCGAATTACGCAGCTGCGAGCCACTGACGGTCAGTTAATTACGATTCCTAACGGTCAAATTAACATCGTGCAAAATTTGTCGAAGGAATGGTCTCGGGTCGATTTGATGATTCCTGTGGGACTGACGGCAGATATTAACCAGGCGCTACACTTGGTTGAGCAAGAAGCAGACAATATGCGGCAAGACGAAATTTGGGGACCGCTCATCTTAGAGCCGCCATTGCTGCTGGGAGTAGACGATTTAAGCCATGTCGGAGCGACCATTCGCATCTGGATTAAGACGCAGCCGCTGAAACAGTGGGATGTGGCACGAGAATATCGTCGTCGCCTGAAAATTGCCTTCGAGATTGCGCAAATTCCTCTAGGCATACCGCAGCAGGTGGTTCAGGTTGCGGGACCGCATGCCCCCAGTCGTCAGCTGATTGAAGCCAACGGCAAGGGCAGTGAAGGCGTCTCAGAGCCACCCATTGCGGGACCGATGTCAGCTGGACGATGAACCCGGGGAGCGCAGGAGGTTTTTCATGACGGCAGTTTCAATGGCGACTCCGGTTGCCGCCGCTCAGCGCTATTGGTATTGGCGCGGCTGGCGAGTTCGCTATCAGGTGACGCCGGCTGCATCGCCCCAGGGTTTGCCGCCGCTACTGCTGCTGCACGGGTTTGGGGCGAGCTTGGAGCAGTGGCACGGCAACGTCGCTAATTTGGCTCGGCACCGCACGGTGTACGCATTGGATTTGCTAGGCTTTGGCGATTCTCAAAAAGCGGCCACCATTTTCAATGCTGACCTGTGGAGCGACCAGGTGCAGGCGTTTTGGCAGGCTTGGATTGGTCAACCGACGGTGCTGGTGGGACATTCGCTGGGGGCGCTAGTAGCCCTCAACGCAGCCGTCAGGCACCCCAAAATGGCGACTCAGTTGGTGCTGCTGACGCTGCCCGCTGCCCGAGAAGAGCTGCTGACGGGCTGGGTGGAATCACTGTCGCGGAGCGCCGAACGGTTATTTTCGACGCCCCTGCTGATTCGGCCTCTGTTTCAGATTTTTCGCCGACCAGGAGTCATAGGAGCAGTTCTACGGCAAATCTATCAGCGGCACGATCGCGTTGATGCAGCGCTGATTCAACAGTTTGTGAAGCCGACAGCTGATCGCGGCGCCGCCCGCACCCTTTGTTATTTGGTGCGATCGCGAACTGAACTGCAGTTCACTCCGGAAACCAAGCAGCTAGTGGCTCAGTTGACCACACCCACGCTACTTTTGTGGGGACAAGCGGATCGAGTGATTCCGCTGGCGTGGGGAGAACAGATTGCGCCTTTGAACCCGCTGGTGACTTTTAAAGTGATTCCCCAAGCCGGTCACTTTGCCTACGAAGACGTGCCAGAGAAATTTAATCAAACCATCTCGGCATGGCTACAATCCGCAACCGTTTCCGTTGGGGAGCCGACATCAACCGCCGCTAACCCAACGGGCTGTGTATAGCTCAGCCTCGTAATCTAAAAGTTGCGGTGGGGAGAAGCGGAACTGGTGTTCATGTTCGAAAATCCAGTGTTGGGAAAAGACTGACAATTGGCTTTTTGCTGCCGCGATCGCCAGCGGCGAATGGCGATCGCCTGCCGCTGGATGGGCGTCAGATAACTATCCAACGCCTCTAAATCGGCAGTTTCTGGCACCGCTTGAGCCGGTCGGGGTTGATGGCTCAGGCCAGGAGACAGCTCGTCCAGATGATTTTCGAGCAGCAGTGCCCGCATCAGGTCCTCGACGGACCCATAGCGGTCGGCGACATCCGGACACAGCATTTTGTTCAAAATGTTGCCAAAATGGTCGCTCACGTTGACTAAGTGTTTCCACAAAACTGCTCCCGTCTTGGGATCGGAATCAAACTCTACGGGTGTTTTAGTGGTGAGCAAAAACAGGCAGGTCATGCCTAGGGCATAAATATCGCTGGCATAGGTGGGGCGCAGTGCCTGCTGTTCAGGAGGGGCAAATCCTGGGGTGCCCACAAATTGGGTGATGGGAATTTGATAGCTGCCGTCGCCTAACTCGCCCAAACATTCGCGTACGGCCCCAAAGTCAATCAACACGAGGCGATCGTCATCGGCACAGCGAATAATGTTAGGCGGTTTAATATCACGGTGAATGATCTTACACCGATGGATAAATTTCAGTACGGGTAAAATTTCCTGTAAAAACTGTTTCACTGCTGACTCGCTTTGGGGGCCAGAGCGACGCACTTCCCGGGTTAAAACTTGCCCTGGAATGTACTCCTGCACCAGATAAAAGCCATCGTTGATAGTGAAATAGTCCAGCAGACGCGGAATTTGCGAATGACTACCGACCTTGGCCAGCACTTTGGCTTCTTTACGAAAGCGCCGCTTGGCCCGCTCCAGCGCCAGAGGATTGCTAACTTTAGGACAAAGCTGCTTGATGACGCACAGGGGGCTGCCCGGAATGCCGCCATCTTGAGCCAGATAAGTTACGCCAAAGCCACCCGAAGCCAAAATTTTAACGATGCGATAACGTTCCCGAAACCGATGTCCGGGTTTGTGAAACTGGCGACGGCGAGACTGTCGGCTACTAGCGTCTCGATAGTCCGATAGTTTGAGCGGAGAGTCCTGGATAGTCATCGGTGGGAAAGTTGACTACGTATTCTCGACGTGCAGACCCATCCCAAGGTTACACGGTTTCTTGGGGAAGTGGGGATGGCGCGGGAGAGAAAGTTGGTGAAGCGACGGGTAACCAAAAGCGGAAGATGCTACCTTCTCCCAGCGTGCTTGCTACTTCAATATGCCCACCGTGCAGTTCAATTAAACGACGGCAGATGGTTAATCCGATACCAGTGCCCCCAGAGGCCCGATCGCGGGAGCGATCGGCGCGCCAGAAGCGATCAAACACATGAGTTACGTCCTCTGCCGCAATCCCCGGTCCCGTATCGGCAACTGCCACCCAAAGCTGGCGTTCAGTTGCCCAAGCGCTCACGGTTACGGTGCCCTTTTCGGTGTGCCGCAGGGCATTGCTCAAAAGGTTGACCATGACCTGTTCAATGCGTTCAGCATCGGCATGGGCCAGGGGTAGCTGAGGCGCACAATTTAATCGCAGCGCCACCGGATCTTCCGCCAACCGCTGATCGGCAAACCGAGCCACTACGTAACTCAGCAATTCGCCTATGTCAGTCGGCTGCGGGGCAATGGGAAGATAGCCAGACTCTAGCTGCGACAGCTCCTGCAGGTCGTTGACTAAACGCTGAAGCCGTTTGGTCTCTCGGGCCAGGCGTTCATAGACCGCCGGATCGGCTTCAATGGTGCCGTCGGCCAGCCCTTCTAAATAGCCTTTGAGAATGGTTAGCGGCGTGCGCAATTCATGGGATAGGTCGCTAACTAAATCGCGTCGCCGCTGCTCCACACTCTGAATGTCTGCGGCCATGTGGTTGACGCTGTTAGCCAGCTGAGTCAGCTCTAAAATTTCATATTCGGGTAGTCGACGCTCCAGCTTGCCAGCCGCAAAGGAACCGGTGATTTCTTCCATTTCCAACAGCGGTTGGATGATGCGCTGGGATAGCCAGTAGCTGAGGGAACTAGCGGCAATGCCGCCCAATAATCCGGCCCACAGCATGCCCCGCCCCCAGGCCACCTGAAAAGCCTCCACCAATTGGCCCTGAAATTGCGCAATGCGGAAATTGGGGCCTTCAACCCGGCGTAGGTGCAGAACGAAGATCCGCGGCGTGTACAGCCAGCCCACTAGGGTTAACGTTAAAATACCAATTGCTAGCACCGTGAGATGGGCGCGAAAGAGGCGACTACGCAGACTCGGTTTACTCATAGGCTATCGGCAGCGTCTTCAAACTTATAGCCCACGCCAATCACAGTTTTAATAAAGGTGGGCTGGGCCGGATCCGGCTCGACTTTTTTGCGCAGGCGGGCCACGTGGGCATCAACGATGCGCTCATCCCCGTAGAAGTCATCGCCCCAGAGTTTGTCAATTAGCTGAGGGCGAGTCCAGACGCGACCCGGATAGCTGACAAACGTCGCCAGCAAGTCAAATTCTAGCGTCGTCAGAGCTAACTGTTCTGACGGGCCATTCGAGTGGGAGCGGATGGCTTCTCGCTGTTCAGGATCAATTTGAAAGTGAGGACTCTGCAACTGGGGAGACTGACCGCCCTGACGGAGACTGCGGCGCAGCAGAGCCCGTACCCGCGCCACCAGTTCTCGGGGACTGAAGGGCTTAACCAAATAATCGTCTGCCCCGGTGGAGAGACCAATAATGCGATCGAGTTCTTCACCCTTGGCAGTCACCATCAAAATATAAGGATCCTTGTCCCCTGGTTTTTGCCGAATTTGAGCGCACACTTCCAAGCCGTCTAGCCCCGGCAGCATCAAATCTAAGATAACCACGTCGGGCTGAATTGTTTGAGCCATGGCCACGGCTTGTCCGCCGTGGTGACAAAGATGGACGGTAAAGCCTTCTTTTTCTAAATAAAGCTGAACTAGATGGGCAATTTCTTGTTCATCTTCAACCACTAAAATATCCATAGGGCAAAATCCAGATTCAGTAGTGGGCCGAGGGCCAAAGTGGGAAAGTACTGTCTGCCTATCACTACTTTATTAGGGCGCGATCTTGATTAATTGCCAACCCCTGCAGTTGGTCACCCTTTTGCAGGCCAGCATAACTGCCCCCCGCTAGGCAAAACTAGCTAAAGCTAAATTGTCTTCAACATCAAGGTTCTGCCGCCAGATGCAGCAATTCCCTCAGCCATGTCAGCCCAAGTCAGGACGTTTGGAGAGTTGATAATAAGTTTGCTCTAGCTGCGCCGCGATCGCGAGAACCGTGGCATCTGCTGCCGGCTGTCCAATCAGTTGAACACCTAGCGGCAGGCCAGCCTGATTAAAGCCCGTGGGAATGGCGATCGCGGGCAGGCCGCTGGCATTGAACGGTGGACAGGGGGCAATCCAGTTGATGATGTTATCCAAAATTTTGCGGCAGCTGAGCGATCGCCATTCCCCTACCCGGATTGCCGGATGGAGATAGACCGGCGCCAGGACGATATCGTAATCCTGAAACTGTCTCACAATCTGGCGAGATACCACCTGCAGTTGGGTAACCGCTCGCAGATAGCGCCCGCTACGGATGCGCCAGGCTCGCCACTGCAGCCAGCGGTTCATTTTTTCTAGGACAAAGAAGGGGATTTTGGCCTCGGCCAAGACGCACTGCCAAACAACCGTAAAGGGTTCGATCAGCTCCGATAAATCCGGCGGCGGCAGAGAGTGTATTTGATGGCCAAGGGCTTCTAAGTGTTTGGCCGTATCGAGCACCGCTTGCTTGCATTCCCCTTCCGCCTCACCGATGGGCGACACCCCAGTGAAGACGCCAATTTTGAGCGCTTCTGGGGGCCGCTGCGTCGCTGCCAAGAAGCTCTCTACCGGCGGCGGTAACCAATAGGGATCGCCAGTAACATAGCCTGACAGCACATCTAAAAAGGCGGCGGTGTCGGCGACGGTACGTCCTAAGGGCCCATTCGTTGCCATCCCGTGCAGGCGCTCCCCCACCGGCGCAAAACTGACCCGACCGCGCGATGGCTTCAGGCCCACGAGGCCACAGCAAAAGGCCGGCCCTCGCAGCGAGCCCCCCCCGTCCGAGCCGTGAGAAATAGCGCATAGGCCAGCGGCCAGGGCTGAGGCTCCTCCACCGGTTGACCCACCGGCGGTATAGTCTGGATCCCACGGGTTGCGAGTGGGCAAAAATCCGGGGGGCTCTGTATAAGGGAAAGAGCCTAGCTGAGCAGTGGCTGTTTTGCCAAGGATGATAAATCCCGCCTCGCGTAGACGAGGAATCAGACCATCGTCTTTTTCGGCGATCCGATTTTTGGCCACGGCCAGGCCATAGGAACAAGGCACACCGGCAATCGGGTTCAAATCTTTGACGGAGAGGGGCACGCCGAAAAAAGGCGGCAGAGCTTCTAAGTCGACAGTCGCTAACTGTGCCGTTTTTTGTTGGGCATCCGCGATCGCCGTTTCCCCCATCACTGTGAAATAGCTGCCCAAAATTGGATTTAACCGTTCAATCCGCTCCAGATATAGCTCAGTCAGCTCTAGGGGCGAAACTGTCTTATGACGAATCAAGCGAGCTTGTTCTAGAGCCGGGGTAAATGCGAGATCTGTCTTATCCATAGACTTGTCGTTAAAGTTCCTGTGGGAACATGGGGTGGAAGCGGCATTTGCCCACTTAATATTAAGCCAGTCTGGTAGAGGTGACCGGCAGTTAATGCCGTCTAAAGTGAATCACCCTGACCTCAAGTTTTACAGGTCTGTTTGAAAATCTGATTTGTTATCGGCATAACTCGCGCATTCGCTAGCGACGAAATCCTAATTCCGAGGGCGATTCAGTTCCTTGTCGGTTCTTTAAAGCGCGGCGCAGTCACGCTTACTTGAAAATGACCTGCCCTAAAACTAATAAGTTTTCTTAGGTGCCTGACCGGGGACAGACCAGCCCACAGTGAGCCCAGGTCTTATGGCTGCTCTAACTTCTAGAATGGCCGATGGGCTGAAGACGGGCTGCCGCGATCACCCAGCAGGTTTGCTATCATAACTCGGCACATGAGTCCGGGTGCGATCGCCCCTAAGTCTGCTGATGGATTGGTCTGAAATTTGGCTACTGCTAGCACCGCCGATTGTCGGAGGGGTTATCGGTTACTTCACCAATGACCTGGCCATCAAAATGCTGTTTCGGCCCTATCGGTCTTATTACATATTTAAGCGTCGGTTACCGCTGACGCCCGGCCTGATTCCCAGTAACCAAGAGCGCTTAGCGCGGCGCATCGCCGACACCATTATGGGCTCCTTGCTGACGCCCACAGAGATGGAAAACTTAGCGCGGCGACTGCTGCAAACTGAACGTACGCAACGCGCAATTCGCTGGCTGTTGGAGATGACGCTTGATCAGGTGCAGTCGCGGAATCAGGCCCGCACTGCTGAAATTGTGGGCAAAGTTCTCCAAGATGCCTTTGGTACCTCCCTGCCTCGACTGCTGAAGGTCTGGGCGCGGCGTGAGGACTTTCTCAGAGCGCAAATCGATCAAATTTTTGATCAGGTACTGCTGGAATTTCAGCTTTCGCCGGAGCAAGCCCAGCAGTTTTCAAGCTGGCTGCTGATTTCAGTACTGCCTCCCGATCGGCTGCGGCGGATACTGATTGACTTTCTGACCGATCGCAATATTCAAACCATTGACGAAATTTTTCGCTCGCGCACCAGCGGCACTTACTGGGTGGTGGCTAATCTCTTTGGCGTGCGCAATGCGCTGACCCGGCTGCGATCGTTTTGTCTCGACGAACGGGAAACTACCAATACTCGCATTGCTGAGCTGATCGAAGCGCTGAATGTGAATGCGCGACTGCAGGAAATCTTGCAGCAGCTGACTCTCCAGCGGCTGCCCGTTTCTACCGTGCGGGGACTGCGCCTCACCGTTCGCGACGCTGTGCGCGGCTATGCTCAAACGCTGGGACCAGAAATGCTTAAAGGCTTGAGCTCCACCATTAACTGGCAGATGCTCGCTACTCAACTGCTCAACCGGCTACAAAATTCCCAAGTCATCAACGATTCCCTTGACCCGGTTAGTGAAGAGTTGGCGCTAATTTTGGAGCGCTATCTGGAAAGAGACCTGGAAAATCTGGTGGCTCAGGTGATTCCCATCTTGGATATTGACCAAGTGATCATTGAGCGAGTCAATGCCACCAACCCGCGCGAGTTGGAAATTGCCGTGCAGGGGATTGTGCGTAATGAGCTGCAGGCAATCGTCAATTTGGGGGGCGCTCTGGGCTTTTTGATTGGCGGTCTGCAGGCGGTCTTTTACTATCTGCGTTAGCGATCGCCGCTCGTTTCCCGGAGTACTTAGGGCTTTGTGGGTAAATGAAGTACCTGAATGGTAGCCGGGTAGTTGGGTGGCCGGGTAATTGGGTAGCCGGGTAATTGGGTAGCCGGGTAAGAAAGTGTGATGGGGATGTGATTAATTTGCCCATCTCGTCTCCTCACTGTCCAGACAAGACCGTACTTTGCTAGTTCTTATCTTCTGGAGGGGCCTCTTCGGCGGCTTCGGCAGGCGTTGAAGTGACGTTGTCGGCGCTGACGTCGAGGGCATAGTTGAGGGTTGAGCCCTGAGTATTCACGACCACGATTTCGTAGTAGCCGGACTGGGGCAATTGTCCTGACCAAGTACGATCGCCCACATCCTCTAGCAAAAACGGCACTTCATCGTCGGGACTGGGGACATAGAGCGACAGCCGAGTGCTTTCTGGTGGAGCCTGCAGGTTGAGGCGCATCAACTGCCCCGCACTCAGGTTGATGATGTAGACGCGGCCTTCTCCAGCTGCCAAGCGATCGCGCAAAGACTGGCTAAAGGTGCCGTTCTCAAACTGGATTTCTGTAAGGCGATCGTCTGCCGTGATGGCCTGCACGCGATCGAAGGCCAATCCCTGCCAAATTTGGCCAATCGGCTGGTCAATAAAATTCTGCGTGGCCGCTTGGGGATAGAGATAGGCAAACTTGGCATCGGTTAAATCGTAGAGCGCTCGGCTGCTAACGTACTTTTGGTTCACCTGCTGCCGCCACTGATCGCGATCGCCCGCCGCATAGCCGCCCAAGCGTTGACGCGCGTCAGCACTGAGCTCTGCTTCCAGCACATCCAGCACCTCATTAGCGATGCTATCCCACTCAGCTCGCAGTTCTGCATCTTCGGGATTGTCACTCAACAGCCGCGACTGCAGATCAGGGTACTGGCCATAAAAGAGCTGGTCGGTCACGTTAACCAAATAGCGCTGTTCAACTTGCAAATTACTGCGCCGCTGTCTGAGGGCTTGCTTGCGGGTTTGCTCCTCCGACGAAAAGGTCGGATTGATGGCGTCATCCGGCGGCTGCGTCGTTTCCCCCGTTTCCTCGTCTGGGGGCGCCACTGTTCCGGTTGGGTCCCATTGGCTGGCAATCCACCACACCAACCCAATCGAGCCGATCACCAAAAACAAACCAAATAAAGCTTGAAAACAGCCGCCCCGATCTTTAGCGGTACGACGCTTTTTGGGCCTGGGAGATGGCGCTGGGGGAGCCACCATAGTGCTGGGATTGCTTCCCGCACCAGGGGCAACTGCTACCGTCGGTTCAGCGAACCGGTCGTTAGCGGCATAGCTAGGAACCGCATAGGTTTCGGGGCCAGATAGAGCCTGCAGCACAGCGGTTGCGGAAGCAAAGCGATCGTCCACCCGTGGCGCTAGCATGCGCTCTAGCACCTTGGTTAGTCGCGGACTGAGAGAAACGTGATTTTGCCAGCGCCAGCGCCGCGCATAGCGATCGTACAAACTATCCGGCGCTTGTCCTGTAAGCATCACCAGCGCCGTCACCGCTAGCGCGTACAAATCGGCGCTCGGGGTCACCTGCCCCAATTCCAACTGTTCTTCTGGCGCATATCCGACTTTGCCCAACCGAGTCGGCACTGTTGTTTCGCCCACCTGCTGCTGCACCACACTGGCCAACTGCTTGACGCCACCAAAATCGATCAGCACAGGTAGGCCGTCACGATTGCGCGAAATCAAGTTGTCAGGTGCAATATCGCGGTGAATCACTCCCACGCTGTGTAGGTAAGTCAACACCGGTAAAATCTGCTGTAGGAGCTGAATGACCTCGGGCTCTGAAAACCGATTGCCAACATTTAGTCTTGTTTCCAGCAGTTCTTGATAGGTTGGCCCTTCAATATAATCCTGCACGAGAAATAGTCGTCCTCGCCCCCGAGCGCGCACCCGCAGCAGCTCTCGAAACTTGGGGATTTGCGAATGATTAAGCTGATACAGCACATCCGCCTCGCGCTCAAAAAGCTGCTTCGCCTTTCGCAGCGCCTCATCATCATCCACCTGAGGTAGAAATTCTTTCAGCACACAAAGTTCGTTGAACCGATTGACATCCTCAGCTAGGTAGGTATAGCCAAAGCCCCCCCGACCCAGCTCACGCAAAATACGGTAGCGGCTACCTAACAGATTGTCGGAGTTTCCCATACCTCCCATAACCATGTACTCTCTCCCGAAGTGGCTTTGAGAAGGGTACCGCACCTCTCAAAGAATGCGTAAAGTGTCGGCGAATTCGGATCTGCAGATTCGCAGTTCAACCCCAGACTGTAGAGTACCCTACGAAAAGTAAGTAGACCTTAGATCTTGCAGTAGCAGAAATATTTACCCTTTCGTAGGAGCGGTAAAGCCCTCCGGGCATAGCGGCGCTAGGGCGAAGCGTAACCCATGCGGACAAAGAGCTTCACGCCCCCACAATCGTCATGTACGGATAATAGTCATTAATTTTGACCACCTACTTACTGCACCTGACAGGGTTCACCACGTAGCTTAAAAACTGTCCCCAGTTAGGGCAGCGACATCTCCCCAAGCCACCCAGCCACCCTTCACTAACTCACCGACGTCGGCTCCAAAGCTGCAGTTTCAGTGCCATCAGCGTTATCTAGCTTTTCTAGGAGCTGTAGTAGCTCTCGCTCAAAAGCAACCTGGGCGCGGTTAGTGCGACCACCGACAAAAAACGCATCGTCCGATTCCAGAGCCCAAACCTGGGAGTGAGAGATGTAGCTCATCAGCACGCCCAGCATCAGCAAACCGAAGCCTAAATATACTAAGGGGATGCCGGGATCGGCTTTGATTTGTAAACCAGTGCTGCCAATAATATCAACGATAGAAAGCTGGAGACCGTTTACTTCCGTCGCCATGCCTTTGCGCACGGTGGAAATGAGCTGACCATTGGTGTCGTAAACCAGCAGCGTTCCTTGCAAATCGGTGGCCAACAGCGAGACATTTTCGCTCATATCTGGCTTTGTGGGCACAAGGGTGCCCCAAATACGATTTTTGCCCTCGGTGGGCAGCTTTCCCATGGGAATTTCTAGAACTGGACTGTTGTTGAGCTTCACTTTGACAGCGGCAATGCCCCAGTCCGCCTGATAGAGCGTCACTCCTTGGTAGCGCAGCGGTTGATTAACGTGAATGGTTTTGCGCTTCAGCTCTTCGCCGTTTTCGTTCACAACCGACAGGTCAGAGTAAAACTGGTCGATCGCCCCTTCAGGCGTGTAATCAATCCAGAAACGATTGACGTGTACGGCCCAATCTTTGGGTACCTGCGCTTCGGCCCACGGCCCCGCGTCAAAGATGTGGCGAATCTGAAAAGTCTGTCCGCTAGGGACAATTTCTTGGGCAAAAAACCCAGTCATCGCGCCATAGATGGCTCCTGCGAGAATAATCAACATGCTGGCGTGGACAACGATGGGACCAATGCGACCGGCTACGCCCTTTTGCGCATATAAACTCTGATCGCGCTTGAATACTTTGTAGCCCCGCTGTTTGAGCAACGGTGCGATCGCCTCTAAACTACCCTGCTCCAGTTCGGCGCTGAGGGCTAACTTATTGAACTGACGGGGCTTTGTATAAAAATTCCAAGTGCGAGAAAACCACCGCAGTGCCGTAATCTGCCGAGTGAACGTGCAGGCAGTAAGACTAGCGGCGAACAAAATCAAAATCGCCAAATACCACCACGTCCGATAAACGTGATCGAGCCCCGAAATCAGGATGACTCGCCAGTCTAAAAAGCCAAACAGCGCCGGATCAGAGGGATAGTTGGCCTGGTAAAACGCTAGGGTTTCGCCCTGTTCAATGACGGTGCCGAGGATGCTGATAACCGCAATGATTAGGAGTAGAGCGATCGCCAGCCGCAAATCCGCCAGCAGCGGCAATAGCTCACGCTTGAAATAGCGCTGCATCCAGCGATTGACGGTCGTCATTGGGTTAGAGGAGAACATAGGCGGCATGATGTTGAACACGGGTTGGCGAAGCATTCTGGCAATTGTTTATGCAAAGCGAAAAAAACAGAGCTGCCGACAAAATGCCCCATTCCTACAGCAAGCGGATTAAACAAGTTGATTAGGAGCAAAGCGGATAAGCAAAGAAAAAACTCCAAAGCCCACCAGCAAAACCCCACTAGCCGGTGTAATCCAGGCAGACCAGCGGCGAATTGCCAAGAGCTTTTTGATAGTAGCGGTAAAGGTACCAGCGACCACGAGCGGAAAGACATAGCCGACGGTGTAAGCCAGCAGCAGCACTGCCCCCAAAACCGGATCGCCAGTCGTCGAAATCCAGGCGAGCAGAGTCGCCAGAACGGGCGTGCTGCAGGGAGAAGCTACCAAACCAAAGGTCAGGCCTAGCAGGTAGCTCTTAAGAGCTAGAGGCAGTCCCTTGTTCGTCAAATCCACGTTGCCAATACTGGGCAGGGGCAGGGGTAAGGCTTCCAGCAAATTTAGCCCCATCAGAATGGCCAGCACGCTAACCACAATGGGCAGCCCCACGCCAATCTGTCCATACACTCGACCAACCGCCCCAGCAAGTAAGCCTAAAGCGGCTAGGGTGGTGGCCAGTCCCAGCGCGAACCAGGAGGCCTGCGCGACAGACTGCCAACGATTTTCGGCTTCGTAGCCGCCCATGTAGCCCACCATAATTGGCAACATTGAGAGTGTGCAGGGGGTCAGGCTAGTAAGCAGCCCTGCCAACCATACGACCCCCAAACTCACCAGAGAAATACTGGTGAGTTGGTTAGTCACCAGGGTATTGGCATATTGGCTGACTTCATAAAGCGATGTTTGGAACGTTTCTAGCATACGGCTGGTGAGAGATTGCGGGAGGCTGGCGATGTTCCTCGAAATGGACATCGCTTGTTAGTTCTTTCAATATTTTACCGAGGGCCAGGGGGGATGCCGAAAACTGCCAACCTTCTCTCCATAACCTGCCATCACTGCGTCTGAAATCGGGCAAGGATCGTCTCGGTGCTTTTCCTATGTGCTAAACACACTGGCCCAGATAATTGACGCGATCAATTGCGTCGCCAACTTGGTCTCATGTTAAAAAAGCGTAGCCTTCAAGCTCAGAAAATTGGATTAGGATGATCGACAGGGGATTTTTTTGGAGGATAAGGACCCATCGAGACCATTCATGGCAACCTGCGCGGCCTCAAATCCAATCAGCTCAAGCAGCTACAGAGGCTTTATCATCAGCGTTTACCAGGCGATCGCTTCACTACACCCGAGTTCGCTCAGCGATTGGCGGCCATCAGCACTGACCTAAATCAGCCTGTGTGCGTTTATTTCAACCGGCGGGGACAGGTCATTCGCGTAGGAGTCGGCACGCCACGTCAAACGCGTATTCCACCCTTAGAACTGCCTCGCTATGGTGCCGAACGACTCTGCGGCATTCGCTGCATTGCGACTCAGCTAAAGCACGAGCCCCCTAATACCAGTGATTTAACGGCGATGGCCATGCAGCGGCTCGATGCTCTGATGATGGTGTCGCTTTCCGGTGACGGCTTTGAGCGGCGCGGCGGTGGGGCCACCGGTTATGTGCAAGACGTCTACTTGGCTCATCTGGTTCCCCATCCCGAAGCCCGCTGGACCATTTCTGATGCCATGGCGCTGGAAAGCCTGGCTCAACAAGACTTTACGGCCCTGACCGACGCCCTCGAAGCAGAGTTTCGCCGCGTTTTCGTCGCGCAGCAGGTTGACACTGACCACGATCGCGTCATCGTCGTCGGCCTCATGACCGGACAGCTCAGCAAGTCTCAGTTCAGCTATGGCTTGATGGAGGTCGAGCGGCTGGTCGAAACTGCTGGGGGAGAAGTGTTGTCAACGCTTCATCAGCGCCGCGATCGCCCCCATCCTCAAACAGTTTTGGGCGCTGGTAAGGTGCAAGAAATTGCCCTGGAGACGCAAACTCTCGGCGCTACGCTGGTCGTTTTTGATCGGGATCTTTCACCGGCTCAAGTCCGTAATCTCGAATCGCAAATGGGCGTGCGGGTGGTTGACCGCACCGAAGTCATTCTCGATATCTTTGCGCAGCGGGCGCGCACGGGGGCGGGAAAACTGCAGGTGGAACTAGCCCAACTTGAATATCAGCTGCCCCGCTTGACCGGACGCGGTCAGGCCATGTCTCGACTCGGAGGCGGCATCGGTACTCGTGGCCCGGGTGAAACCAAATTAGAGACGGAGCGACGCGCCATTCAGCGACGAATTTCCCGGCTACAGCGCGAGGTGAATCAGCTCCAGGCCCACCGCGATCGCC
>JBCCJU010000013.1:0-56362 GCA_039027715.1 Cyanobacteria bacterium P01_C01_bin.120 | reverse complement strand
GGTATCGCCGCCGCTAGTTTGGGGCGCTTGCTCAAATCGCGCGGCTATTCGGTTTCTATCTTGAAGCTCGACCCCTATATCAACGTTGATCCCGGCACCATGAGCCCTTTTCAGCATGGCGAGGTGTTTGTCACTGAAGATGGCGCCGAAACGGACCTCGATCTGGGCCACTATGAGCGCTTTACCGACACCGCTATGTCGCGGCTCAACAGCGTGACTACCGGCTCCATTTATCAGGCGGTGATCAACAAAGAGCGGCGGGGCGACTATGAAGGGGGCACCGTGCAGGTGATTCCCCACGTGACCAACGAAATTAAAGAGCGGATTCACCGGGTCGCCCGCAATACCAATCCCGACGTGGTGATTACAGAAATCGGCGGCACCGTCGGCGACATTGAATCGCTGCCCTTTCTAGAGGCGATTCGCCAGTTTCGCAAAGATGTGGGCCGCAACGACGTCATTTATATGCATGTGACCCTGGTGCCCTACATTGCGGCGGCGGGGGAAGTGAAGACTAAGCCCACGCAGCATTCGGTTAAAGAGCTGCGCTCCATCGGCATTCAGCCCGATATTTTAGTGTGTCGTTCGGAAAAGCCTCTGCCCTACAGCATTAAAGAAAAAATTTCGGAATTCTGTAACGTCCCGGCAAACTGCGTGATTACGACCCACGACGTTAGCAGTATTTACGAAGTGCCGCTGATGGTGGAAGAAGAAGGGCTAGCGCATCAAGTGCTCGATATTTTTGGCATGGAGCAGCGGGAACCCAATTTAACCCACTGGCAAGCCATTGTCGACGGCATGAACAACACTTACCGCGACGTCGAGATTGCCATTGTGGGCAAGTATGTGAGTTTGAATGATGCCTACAAATCGGTGGCCGAGGCGCTGCAGCACGCGGCGATCGCCACTCAAGCGACCCTGAAAATTCGCTGGATCAACTCTGAAGATTTGGAAGTTCAATCGCCTGAAAGCCTGCTAGCCGGCATTAATGGCGTCGTGGTGCCTGGTGGCTTTGGCACTCGCGGCGTCGATGGCAAGGTGCGCACAATTAAATATGTGCGCGAAAATCATATTCCCTTTTTGGGCCTGTGTCTGGGAATGCAGTGCTCGGTAGTCGAGTGGGCTCGTAACGTTGCCCATTTAGAAAATTCCAACAGCTCTGAAATTGACCCTGAGACATCTAACCCGGTGATTAGTCTGCTGCCAGAGCAGCAGGACGTGGTGGACCTAGGCGGCACCATGCGGCTGGGTCTCTATCCCTGTCGCATTACCCCCAACACCCTGGCCAGCCGCCTTTATCAAGAAGAAGTGATTTATGAACGACACCGCCACCGTTACGAATTTAACAATGCCTATCGACATCTTTTTTCAGAATCAGGATATGTGATTAGCGGCACCTCGCCCGATGGTCGCTTAGTGGAAATGATTGAATATCCCCAACATCCTTTCTTTATTGCCAGCCAGTTTCATCCGGAGTTTCAGTCTCGTCCGAGCTCGCCGCATCCGCTATTTTTAGGCTTTATGCAAGTAGCCTGCGGTTCGCTAAAAGCTGACGCAGTCGTCCCCGTGCTGACGGCAGACAGTGTCGTAGCCGCGAACTGATATGGCTGTGACCGATTCTCCCAAGCTACCTGACGTGTAGGCAGCCCGATCGCGCATTGCTCCTCATATTCGGCAAACGCCCACCGTCCCCGCGATTGCGATCAAAACGCCGCTGACGGGCTGTAATCATCTCTGGCTGAAACTGGAGTGCCTGCAGGTGACGGGCTCCTTCAAAGCCCGAGGCGCCGTGAATAAACTACTGTCGCTGCCGCCAGACACCTTGCAGCGCGGGGTGATTACCGCTTCTGGCGGCAATCATGGTTTAGCCGTAGCCTACGCTGCCTGGATTGCCCAGGTGCCCGCAACGATTTACCTGCCTGAGAATACTCCTGAGAGTAAAGCCGATAAGCTGCGCCAATGGGGCGCTACCGTCGTGCGGGCAGGAGCCGTCTGGGATGATGCCAACCAAGCGGCCCAAGCCCATCGCGATCGCGATTGCCTAGCCTACCTGCATCCCTTCGCCGATTCCCAAGTAATTGCTGGTCAAGGCACTATTGCCCTCGAAATCCTCGAAACCCTGCCCGAAGTTGACACCTTGGTGGTTTCTATTGGCGGTGGTGGACTGATCAGCGGCATGAGCTTGGCCGCCAAAGCCCTGCGGCCTGATCTCAAAATCATCGGCGTTGAGGCGATTCGCGCTCCCACCCTGTACCACAGCCTGCACGCTGGCCAAATCATCGAATTGGGAAGCGTCACTACCCGAGCCAATACCCTGGCCCCGCGCAAGACTGAACCCATCAATTTCGACATTATTCAGACTTGCGTCGACGATGTCGTGTTGGTCTCTGATGAACAGATGCAGCTCGCTGCTCAATGGCTCTGGTTTGAACTGGGCATTGCCGCTGAGCTCAGTGGTGCCGCCGCGATCGCGGCTCTACAAAGCCGCGCCTATTGTCCGCACAGCCAAGAGCGAGTCTGCGCCCTGATTTGTGGCGCCGGTACAGACGGCATTGCTTGATCCACATCCAAAGCTGTTGGCCTTGAATAGCTTTTGCCGGCTCTACAGTCACTAAAAGTTATAATCATGGGCATACTCTGAAACCATAAAAAGCTCCCTAATGCAAACAACTTACCGTCTGAACGCCAGTGAACTTGACGAAAAGTTTCTTGAAGGATTAAAAGCCACCTTTCAGGGACAAGAGATAGAAATTATTGTCTATGCTTTAGATGAAACTGAATATTTGCTTGCTTCTCCTGCGAATCGGGAAAGATTGTTCGCCGCCAAGGCTAATATTGAGCAAGGGAAAAACCAGGTTGCAATGGAGTTTGGAGACCTGGGATGAAACGGCAAATTGTCTTCGAAGCCTCTGCATTTGAAGACTTCAATCAATGGGCAAGCCTCAACAAAAAGCTCTATCGCAAAATCATCAATCTCATCAAAGATATTGACCGGTCACCGTTTTCTGGTCTGGGCAAACCGGAACCACTCAGACATGAATTAAAGGGGTATTGGTCAAGGCGTATTGATGATGAACATCGTTTAGTTTACAGAGTGACCAATAGAGCAATTTTTATCATTGCCTGTAGATATCACTACACTTAAACATCCCTTGAAGGATTGATTTCATATTAGATAAGTAGAAGCTGTTGCACCGTCGGCCAAACCAGAAATTATCTAAGTTGAATTCTATTTTTCTCTCGACTGAACAGCTTATTTGCATACTGAAACTCAAACAGCTCAGCTTTTCTCATATCAAAAACCAAGGGCAAGCAGCACATCATTCTGGAAACACCATAGGAATGCGTGACAAGTTGGAGTGCTCAATATTCGCCACGGATGACCTGCTTCATTTCCCGAACGGCTCGTTCCATGCCCACTAGGGCCGCGCGGCTGACGATAGTGTGGCCAATATTAAGTTCTTCCATGCCGGCAATCTCAGCAATCGGATAGGTGTTTTGATAAGTCAGGCCATGGCCAGCATTGACTCGCAATCCTGCGGCGATCGCCTTCTGCGTACCCACTTGCAAAAAATTTAGCTCTTCCGCCCGCTCCGCAGCATCTTGAGCTTCGGCATAGCGACCCGTATGCAGCTCCACAAACTTAGCCGTGGTGTTCTTGGAGGCGGCAATTTGCTCAGGCTCCGCGTCAATAAATAAGCTGACGGGAATTCCCGCTCCCTGCAGGGTGGCCACAACTTGAGTAACGCGATCGCACTGTCCAGCGACATCCAGTCCGCCTTCAGTCGTGACTTCTTCGCGTTTCTCCGGCACCAGGGTGACATAATCCGGCTTAATATCGAGGGCAATATCTACCATTTCCGAGGTGGCCGCCATCTCCAGATTGAGATGAGTCCGCACGGTCTGCCGCAGCAGCCGCACGTCCCGTTCCTGGATATGGCGACGATCTTCTCGCAGGTGAACAGTGATGCCATCGGCTCCAGCCAGTTCTGCCAGCACGGCTGCTGCCACCGGGTCAGGTTCGACAGTGCGGCGCGCTTGGCGAATAGTAGCGATGTGGTCGATATTGACGCCCAGTGTCGGCACGGATTCTTTCCCCTTAACTTGTAGGCTTCGTAGGCTTAATTTACAGACGACTTTTCAATTGTAGTCAAGAATGAAGTCTGGCCGGTATTAGGGTGCTTCACCAGCGTGATAGGAGCTGCGCACCAAAGGCCCCGAGCGGACGTGAGCAAAGCCCAGCGATCGCGCAATTTCTCCCAAATGCGCAAACTCTTCGGGAGTCCAATATTTTTGGACCGGCAGATGAGCTAGCGAAGGCCGCATGTATTGACCAAGCGTCAGGCGATCGCAGTCTACTGACCGCAAATCCTTAAGAGTTTCAATGATTTCGGCCTCGCTTTCGCCGTGGCCCAGCATCAGCCCTGATTTAGTGGGAATATCTGGATTTACCGCTTTGACACTGCGCAACACCCCTAGCGAGCGGTCATAGCAGCCGCCACGGCGCACCGGATTTTGTAAACGCGGCACCGTTTCAACATTGTGGTTATAGCAGGCTGGCCGCGCCCGGGCCACCGTTGCCACCCGCTGCTGCTGCTGCAAAGCACCATTTTTGCCCCCCCAGAAGTCAGGGGTCAGCACTTCAATCTGAGTGTCGGGAGCGCAATCGCGAATTGCCTGCATCGTTTTCACAAACCAGCCCGCCCCTTTGTCTGGCAAATCATCTCGCGCGACAGAGGTCAGCACGACATACTTCAGTCCTAGCAGCACCACCGATTCAGCGACTTTCATCGGCTCTTCAGCATCCAGCGGCATGGGCGCATGCTCTTTATCGACCTGACAAAAAGCGCAGGCACGGGTGCAGGTTGGTCCCATCAGTAAAAAGGAGGCCGTCTTGTTGCGATAGCACTCGCCCCGATTGGGACAGCGACCTTCTTCACAAATTGTGTGAATACCCCGCTGTTTAATGATGCGCTGCACGGTCGATAGGTCGCTTGCCCGGCCAATGGAGGGGCGCAACCAAGACGGCAAATTAATGAGCTCAGGAGGAGAAGTTGGCATATTTGAAACACAAAGAACAGAGAGCAAAAATGCAGGATAGTGGCCGCGGCTCCCCAGTGAGCCAGCACCGACTCATCGGACAGCCTAACCATCCAACCAAGTAGGGTAGCGTAACGATGGTCGGCATACAGTCTTCAAGCGGACCGCTGTCATAGCTGACATCGACCCCACCGGCTTGATTTTTAGATATGCTCCATCTTCATCATCACGAAAGATAGCGCTAGTTACAATGGGGAACTCTAGAGGCTACCATCAGCTATTGAGTCATACCAGTGCTTAATTTACCGGCAATTGACTAACTCGTTGACCGCTACACTTTTCCCGTGATCCCATTCCCGATGCAAAAAACTTCGTTAGTATTTGCTGTACACAGCTCATTGCTTCAGCTATAAAATCTTCTGGAAAATGGGGATGCCCTTGTTACGCTATTGAATGGCAGTAATTGGTGAATTGTCGCATGGGGCAGCGATCGCACACCAAGCCTATTGTTCACTGATTGCATCTTTAACCGCATAGGAGTCAACCGTGGCAACGCATAAAATTCTGGTGATTGATGACAGTCGCGTGATTCGCATGCGCGTCCGAGATATGTTGCCTCAGGGGAATTTTGAGGTCTTGGAAGCGAAAGATGGGGTTGAAGGTCTCAACGCCATTCGCGACCAGCGGCCCAATCTCATCATGCTGGACTTTTTGCTGCCGCGACTGAGCGGCTGGGAAGTCTTTCAAGAAGTACAGGCACAGCCAGAACTGCAGCGGATTCCGCTGGTGCTGATGTCGGGGCGGAAGGAAGAAGTAACCGAGAAAATTACGGAACCCTTCGAGTTTTTTGAGTTTATTCAGAAGCCCTTCGAGCAAAAAGAACTCATTGAGGCCATCAAAAAGGCGATGGCTAAAGCACGTAAGCCTCGACCCACGGCGGCTTCCGCCACGGCGGCTCCAGCGGCTGGCGGGGTCGACTCTGAGGTGCAGGCATTGAAGGCGAAGGTTGCCAAACTTGAAGCAGAAGTGGCGCAACTCAAAACGCAAACTGGCAAGATTTTGGCGTTTATCAAACAAAAGCTGCGGTAAAGTTTAGCCTCCAATAACCGCCTATTGGAATAGCAACTTTAATGCATTCCGGTTCTTTAAAAACTAAAAGCCAGCGTGAGCATTCTATTCACGCTGGCTTTTAGTCTTTGACGCTATTCAATTGAATACGGCTAAGTCTGGCCTAAGCGACCTCAGTATACTGTGTGACATTACCGTTACGGTAACCATTGCCATTGCTACTAGCACTGTGATCTGCGATCGCTGCCGCGTCATCAAATTTCTGCTGGTCAAAGAAGTAGACTGAGCGGATGGGATATGGAATGCTGTAGTCAGCCTGGTCACAAGCAGACTTAAGCGCCATCATCATTTGAGTCTGCGTACGACGCACGACCACCTTAGTCGGACGAGTCCAATAGCGCACTACAAAATTAATTGAGCTGTCGCCAAAGCCCACGATGTCCACCTCCACCTTCGGCTCATCGAGTACGCCGTCGACTCCTGTTGCTGCTTTCAGCAGAACTTCGCGAGCTTCCGACAGCGGCGTATTGTAATCTAAACCGATGGCCAAATCTGTGCGTCGCTTTGAATCTTCCGTCAAAACTTCAATGGGATTGGTGAAAACCACCGAGTTTGGAATTACAATCCTTTCGCCTTGATACGTTCTGATCTTGGTGGAGCGGATGGTAATGTCATCAACCGTACCCTCATAGTCACTGACAATCACCTGATCACCCACCTGAAAAGGCTGATTTAACAGCAGCAATATACCAGCCAAAAAGTTCTTGAAAATGTCTTGGAAGGCAAAACCCACAGCCACGGAAC
This sequence comes from Cyanobacteria bacterium P01_C01_bin.120, assembly GCA_039027715.1. Taxonomy (GTDB): domain Bacteria; phylum Cyanobacteriota; class Cyanobacteriia; order Phormidesmidales; family Phormidesmidaceae; genus Halomicronema. The sequence continues at coordinate 49,450 of JBCCJU010000013.1, read as the reverse complement.
TAAGACCCAGCAGAGCGACAATGTCGCCCAGCCCCAGGTTAGGAAACAGCAAAATACATGCCAGCAAAATGCCTGCAACCCAGAGGGTAACCGTGGCGGCCTGAACGGCTAGTAGCTGCAGTGAAAAATTCGAGGTGCAGCGTTCAACAACAGAGCGAGTCAATCGTCTGACAGGCCGAACAGCATAGGGAATCAAGCAAACAATCACAATCGCCGCTAATAAAGCCGGCAGCGACTGCACAACCCCCCCAAGCAGATCGAGCGAGCTGGTTTGAATTTTTTCTAGAACCGCAGACATAAAACTTCGCCAATATGCATCAAACAAAATAATTGTCACAACTGTAGCTGTCGGTAAAGTTATATTGCATCTGTCTAGGGTCAGGTCATTGATATGCCGCTTCCAAAGACTCAGTTGTGACTCGGTGTGCATAGGGCGCGTGGTAACAAGATATGCGGTCGCAGGCGGACCGACTGTTTAGCAACGCAAAAGCCCCAATGGAAAGTTCAGGTAACAAGATTAATCAACAAAGGCTACCCGAAAAAAGGCAGCTTGCCGGTTTTTGCGGCATTTTCCAGCGGCTTGGTCGAGTAGCATGGTCGTCTTTGAGACACAAAATCTTTAAAATACAGAGTGAATTATTAATTGAGCTTGACTGTGACGGTTACTCCTCTGCCTACGATTGCCGATCCGGCTGATGTACTAAAAACTGCGATCGCCTCTCTTGATTTACCGGCTGATTGGGTCGGTATCCGAGCTACCCGTGAAGAGCATGTTTATCGATCGCAGCGCGATGGTCATCCAGAGGGTAACCGGCGATCGCAGCAGCAAGGGGCCATGGTGGAGGTGCTGGTCAGCGGGCAAATGGGCTATGCAGCCACTAATCATCTGACTCTTGAGGGACTGCGGCAGGCGGCGCAGCAAGCCTTTCAACAAGCCCAAGCAGCGGCTCCCTGGCGGATTCACAGCTTTGTGCCTGACATTCGTCCTGCAGCCATGGGTATTTATCACACGTTTGTGGAAAAGCCCTTCAGAACTCTGACCGCCGCCCATGCCCATGAGCTGCTGTCGCGCATTTGTCATGGTCTAAAAGTCTCTGATCAAATCGTGCAGGCCAGCGCCGGCATCACGGCTAAGGAAGTTGAGGTCTGGTTGGCGAGCAGCAGTGGCAGCCAGGTACACCAGCGATTCTCTTTGTTTACTCCCACCTATGCAGCAACAGCTCAGGATGGCCCCATTGTGCAAACCCGCAGCAATAACGGTCGCGGGCACAGCTATCAGGCAGGTTGGGAATTTTTCGACCTGGGTGACGAACTGTGGGAATCAGTAAATCGCATTGGTGAACAGGCAGTTGAGCTGTTGAGGGCAGCGGAATGTCCAGAAATGACGACAACGCTAGTGCTGGCTCCAGATCAAATGATGCTGCAGATTCACGAAAGCATCGGCCATCCGCTAGAGCTCGATCGCATTTTGGGCGATGAGCGGAACTACGCGGGCGGCAGCTTTGTGAAACCCAGCGACTTTGGCCAGTTGCAATATGGCTCAGAACGGCTGAATGTGACGTTTGATCCCACCGTCGATCAAGAGTTTGCTAGCTACGCCTTTGACGACACTGGCGTTGCCGCCGAGCGCCAGTATCTGATTCGCGACGGCATTCTGCAGCGGGGACTGGGCAGCGGCGAAAGTCAGGCCCGGCTGAACGTACCGGGAGTCGCCTGTGCCCGGGCCACCTCTTGGGATCGACCGCCAATCGACCGCATGGCCAATATCAATGTAGAGCCCGGCGATCGCACCTTCGGCCAAATCATTGGCTCTATCGCCGACGGCGTTTACATGGAAGCCAACCGTTCCTGGTCCATTGATGACCAGCGGTTCAAATTTCAGTTTGGCTGCGAATACGCCAAACGCATTCGTAATGGTCAGCTAGCAGAAACCTTGCGCAATCCTAACTATCGGGCAACCACGCCACAGTTTTGGGGCAGTTTGGCTCAGGTGGGCGATCGCTCAACTTGGCAAGTGTTTGGCACGCCGTTTTGCGGCAAAGGTGAACCCAACCAAATTATTCGGGTAGGCCATGGCTCTCCCGTTTGTGCCTTCGATGGCATCGAGGTATTTGGCGGAGTGGGTTAATGTTCGTCGAGGCTTGTCATCAGTTAATGCCAGAAGCCTGACAGAATCAGCCTGATTGCGCCTGTCCTCATTGCCCAATTCGAGGGACTAAAGTCCCCGCTATCAAAGCATTGGAACTATAGATAATGACAGCCCCTAAGGAAACGACCTTTAATCAATTAATGGATGCGCTGCTGCCGCAGCTAGCGGAGTCAGAAGCGATAAAAGTCAGCTTAGTGGCCGAAAAGAGCCAATTTACTCGCTTCAATCGGGCCAAAGTGCGCCAAACCGGCAATATTGAGAAAGGCTCTCTAACGATGACGCTGATGGGTCAGGGACGCTCAACCACAGCATCCATCGACTTCACCGGTCAGAAGGAAAATGACTGGCCACGGTTGTTGGCAACGCTGACCACTTTACGAGAAGAGCTGCCGCAGCTGCCTGAAGATCCCTATCTGGTGATACCCACCGGCAATGCCCAGAGCCGCGAGGATTATCCGGGTGCGCTGCTGGAAATTGACGCGATCGCCCTCACCCTACTCGCCCCCATGACGGGACTTGATGCCGTCGGTTTATATGCCGGGGGAAATTCTATCCGGGCCTACGCCGACTCAGCAGGTCAGCGCCACTGGTTCGAAACGGCAACGTTCACCGTCGATTACTCACTATTCACTGAATCAGGACAGGCCGTGAAGGGCACCTATGCTGGCCGCCAGTGGGATGATGCCGCTTATGGCGACAACCTGACAGCCGCTAAAACACTTCTGCAGCAGATGTCACAGGCGCCCAAAAAACTAGAGCGCGGGCAGTATCGCACGTACTTTGCACCCGCCGCCGTCGCTGACCTAATGAGCATGCTGTCATGGGGCGGCATTGGAGAAGCCGCCATTCGGCGCGGCGGCAGTGCGCTGGGACCTCTCCAGCGCGGTGACAAGACGCTGTCTACCCGGGTTAATCTAGTTGAGGATTTTTCCCAAGGCCAGGTGCCGCGCTTTAACCAGTTTGGAGAACTCGCGCCCCTAACCATGCCGCTGATTGCCGCAGGCCAGCTAGAAAACACCCTGGTCAGCGCTCGTACTGCCAAGGAATATGACATTGCCTCAACCTTTGCTGAGTCGGGAGAATCTTTGCGATCGCCCGTCCTGGCCACTGGCAATCTGGCGGCAGCAGACATTCTTGCTGCCCTCGATACAGGCTTGTACGTGTCAAATTTGCACTACTTAAACTGGAGCGATCGACCTAACGGTCGGATCACAGGCATGACTCGCTATGCTTGCTTCTGGGTCGAAGCCGGCAAAATCGTCGCTCCCATCGAAAATCTGCGCTTTGATGAAAGCCTCTACAACTTTTGGGGAGCAAACTTAGTCGACTTGACCCAAACTGCGCAGTTCATTCCCGAAGTTGGCAGCTACAGCTACCGCGACCTTGGCGGCACCCTAGCACCCGGCATGCTCGTCAACAACTTTGCCTACACCCTCTAAGAACCTGATGGGACAGCTTGGTAAGCTGCCTTTGCTCCAGCATTTTGATCTAAAGGTTGGTTGGGCTAAATCTGGCCGTCAGGAATCTGCGCTTAAATAAGCTACCTAAAGCACGAAGTGGCTGTAAGGGTTTGGCAGTGGCAAACTCCAACGACTAGTTACGCTATTTTCAGGCAATTCTCTAACGTCTAGCTGCAATACCCTGTTCGCGATACTTGGCAGCTCTCACATTTTTCACATTAAAAAATAAGCTAAGGACTACGTAGGGAAAAACCATTCCCCTGCAAAGGGACCAACAAAATATTAAATCGCCAGTTGGTCACCTCACTTGCGCAAATGGTTCAAATGAACTATTCTGCTCGTGAGTCATTTCACCGCTTTATCTATTTGATTTACGGCATCTAGTTTCGTGTCGATGCCTAGCGTATAGCTAAATGGCTCGCCGGCTTATGCCCACGAAACTAGCAATGGCCATAGCCAAGCTTTTGTCATATTGGCGATCGCGAGTGCTATTCATGACCTGTCTACAGGGAACGGTTCGAACGGTTTGCCTTTCGAGAATTAATTGAATCGTTGTTCATAATTTTTATAGAGGTAGAGAAGATGACTGAGTTCACCAGTTATGCACCGAGCACCTTTTGTTGGGTTGACCTGGCAACCACCGATGCCGAAGCGGCCAAAACCTTTTACACCAAACTATTTAATTGGACTGCCACTGACGTGCCAGCAGGCGAGGCCGGTACATACACCATGCTTGAAAAGAGCGGCAAAAACGTCTGCGCCCTTTATCAAATGCCGCCTGAAATGAAACCGGAGGAAACGCCACCCTACTGGTTAAGCTACGTCTCAGTAAACGATATCGCTGACAGTACCCACAAAGCCCAGGCTCTGGGCGGACAGATTTTACAGCCGCCTTGTGAGGTGATGGACTCGGGCCATATGAGCCTAATTCAAGATCCGACAGGAGCGATTTTTGCCCTGTGGCAGCCACAGCAGCACCATGGGGCTGATCTAGCCAATGAGCCGGGCGCATTCTGCTGGAATGAATTACAAACTAAAGATCTGACTAAGGCCGCCAACTTTTACACTCAGCTTTTGGGGTGGACGACACAACTCACCAAAAATGCCCAAGGCGGCGACTACATTGAATTTCAGATGGATGATAAATCGAGTGCAGGCATGCTTGAAATTCAGTCAGATTGGGGCGACGTGCCGCCAAACTGGGTAGTGTACTTTGCTGTCGAAAACTGTGACGCCACTGTGGAAAAAGCTCAGGCTCTGGGCGGACAGATCGAGATGCCACCAATGGACATCGCCAATGTAGGCCGGTTTGCCATCCTCCAAGATCCCCAAGGTGCATATTTCACTGTGATTCAAATCGCCCGCTAGCATCAATGCGGCTAGCCAAGGGGCACCTCACTCTGTCGCTCTTTTGGCAAATGCTTTGTCAACCATAAAATAGAGCACGGGTAAAGTGCGAAATGCTAATGTTTCAGCATTTCGCACTTTACCGATCCAAAACTCTGACTCATGGCAATTCAAAGTGTGGGTTTAACCGCAGACTTACATCAGTATTTATTGTCGGTTTCCCTACGGGAACATCCCGTGCTGGCAGAACTGCGACAGGTCACGGCAGAGCACGCTAGGGGCAACATGCAAATTGCTCCGGAACAGGGGCAGCTGATGGCCCTATTAGTGAAACTGGCCAAAGCTGAGCAAGCTCTGGAAATTGGCGTATTTACAGGCTACAGCGCTTTAGTGGTGGCCTTGGCGCTACCGCCTAGGGGCAGGTTAGTAGCTTGTGATATCAGTCAGGAGTACGCTGCGATCGCGCAAAAGTTCTGGCAAAAAGCGGGTGTAGCCCACAAAATTGATCTGCGTATTGCGCCGGCAAAAGAGACTTTGCAAGGCATGCTGGACGCGGGCGATCGCGATCGCTTTGACTTTGCCTTTATTGACGCTGATAAAAGTAACTATGACACTTACTATGAGCAAGCTTTGCAGCTAGTGCGCCCTGGAGGTCTAATCGTGATTGACAACGTGCTTTGGTACGGACGAGTGGCCGATGAAACAGTTGGCGACAATCGGACGCAAAAAATCCGGGCGCTAAATCGCAAACTACTGCAGGATGATCGCATTGATCTGAGCCTTATGCCAGTCGGCGATGGCCTAACGCTAGCCCTTAAACGATGAAGTAATGGATCAGGCTTTAAGGCATCAGGATCAAAACATCCGTGAGGGATCGGCAATTAAATAACCCACCTACAACGCAAATTAGCTGTCAGGTTTTGGCAGTCCCAAACCGCAACGACTGGGTAAGCCATTTTCGAGCAACTCCCTTAGCTCAGGATCTGTGGCCGAGAATGAATCGAAAAATCCGCTACCAAATCGTTGGAAAGCGCGTTTATTTACCGACTATCAAGACTTAGTGGGTCACCGCCTGCTGACTGCTGTACATCGCTCGTAACACTAGGGCCGGATCAACCCAATTTTCTGCATACTTGAGCCCCCAGTGCAGGTGTGGCCCAGTCGTGCGCCCCGTCATCCCAATCCGGCCAATGCGCGTGCCCGTATCGACAAGCTGACCCTGGCGAATTCGCAGACCGCCAGCCGCATCAACCATATAGCGGTCGCTGCCTTCGCGCACCACATGACCTTGCATATGGCAGTAAATGTGCATCCAATTGCCCGACTGCACCACCACTGAAGTGCCGCAAGAACTGTCGTCAGATACTTCGATGACTTGCCCGCCCCACCAACTGCGGATATAGCTGCCAGCGGGAGCGGCCATATCTAATCCGTAGTGAAATCGCCGCCCGTTGCCGTAAGGGTCAGAACGATAGCCAAAGGGTGAGGTGTAGGCTTGAAAATTTTCAACCGGGAAGGAAGCATGATGCCACTGAGTGTCCGCAAAAGCAGCATCAACAGCTTGCGCCGGATCGACATATCCAGTTGGCCAACAAACAACCGCAGCAGCTGTAATGACCACCCAGAAAAGCCTAAAACGTGATCCCCACAATCGCGTTTTCTCGATCAACGGGGAGCAGACAAGTCGCCCAAAATACATCCAACGCTTCATAGCTCAGACCTGAACCGATATCAACGACGAAAATGCAGAAATGACCGCAGCACGAAACTTACGACGATCAAGAATAGCCCAGCTTACGGAAAAAAGGACGCTATAAATAGTGTCACAATTTATAGCGACCAATGGCTAATTGCAATAGATGAGGACAAACAAACTATGTTGGTTAAGCTTTTTAAGCCAGTAGGGAAGAGAGAGTGAGCACGAACGGTTCGCCCATACGAATAAGAGTCTGCCCAGAGAGTTTGCACACCATAACAGGGTGATGGGTGTCTACATCTTTGAACACAAATTATCTAATCCCTGATTCCTTTTCTCCATTCCCCATGCTTAGGTCGGCACTGCGAGTTCTGAGCACCCATAAGTACTGTTCAATCGTGTACTTTTATTTCATAATTAGGCTGGCTGGAAGTTGTTCGTCAAAATTAGCTTCACTGCCTTGTTTCAGCGATTTTAGAAAGCTATGCCTTTGCCACAATCTCACCTCAATGTTGAGCCTTCAGAAAAGGTATTGGCTCTCCGCCACAGGCGGCGATCGCAGCACCAAAAAGCCTTGCGATCAGCGCGGTTTCGATCGTTAGGCTGGGAATTAACAGGCCGTCTCACCGTGAATCTGACGCTAACCCTAGTGGCCCTGGCAGCTTTGGTCAAGCTAGTGCCTTACTATCAAACCCAGCGCCAAGTCTTACATGAATTGGACACCTCAATTACTACGCTGTCGGCTCATAATAGGCGGCTGCGCATCGACTTTGCTCGCTATTTTGACCCGGCCCGAGCTAGCCAAATTTTGCAAGAAAACGGGACCCAAAATTCTGATCATCGGATTCCCATTGTCTGGGTTGACTCCGGCAGTGATGCGTCGATTGATGCTAGTAGTGATCTGTCGACAGTTGTCGAATCAGATTTGGCCGGCTCAGCCAGTCATGAAGATCCGGCCTTAAAAACCACACCTGAATCGCCCCATTGATTATTCGCCCTCAGGCTGAGGCAGTTGAATATCAGCTTGGTGCTCGCAGCTAAACCCTTGCTGACGCCACTGCGCTAAGTCCACAGAAGGGAGGGGAAATACCGTCGGGCATCTTAACTGATAGAGCTGACTAAAGACCGCCCAGCCTAGCGATCGCGTAATGTCCAATACGGTTTTCAGAGGATTTTCCACATTTGCCGGCACGCCAATTTCTTCCACCAGCTGCATTTCCACCCAGATACCGTGACTGCCGAGCAAGATGCGAGCTAACCAGGCCGCTCTGGGAACGTGAGTCGGCGATGTTACCACCACCACATGCCGCGTCCGCCACTGCTCAAGCGTCGGCAAGCTATAGCGATAGTTGTCAAATGTAGATTCAGCACAGGTTTCCAGCCATACTCGATCCATGGGCGCCGCCACCCGCTCAAACACCAAGCGAGTGCAGGGCGGCTCAGCACCATGAGAAATTAAAATTGGCAGTGAATTGCCCTGGGCCACAGCATCGGCCACCACAATTTCGCGGCGAATACTGCCCCCCAACACCAGCATCGCATCCACTGGCTGCTGAGCATGACGATAAAGCTGCGTCGTGAGACTGCTTAGCCAAATTGTGACTCCCACGACCAGCCCCCACCGTAACCATCGCAGCCACCGTTGATGGCGCATCCAGGTCAGCAGACTTGGCGAAAACTGAGCCAGCCGTCGCAGAATCATTGGCAACCGCCTCAATCCATCCACATGATTTTCATGGACTCAAACCATCTACCAGAAACGTCGCTTTTACGTTCAGCATGCCCGCATAAATCGGCTGAGTTACGACGATACCAACATCCAGTCGCCCTGCTGGTCTGAACTTCGAGCTAAATCCATCAGCAATTGTGAATAGACTCCTTCGGCAATCGCGGGCGCCTGTGGTCGCCCCTGATCGATGCAGTTCACCCAATGATCAACAACTCGAATAAACGGCGCCAAGCGACCATCGTCATAGGTTTTGGGAAATTCTAGCTCAGCCGGGATCGGCAACTCCTGCAGAGTTTCTCCAGCGGCAGCCCCGAAGAGCTTGAAGCCGTGCACATAGTCTTGCAGATTGTCGCTGCCCAGCACTAAAGTACCGCGATCGCCGTAGACCTCAAGCCAATGCCCGCGACCACCATAGGTCACTGAGCTAATCGTCACCTGACAAGGTGTGCCGTCATGCATTTCTAACATTAGCGTGCAGGTATCATCTGCATCTACTGGCCGCAGTTCTCCCGTTCGCGGGTCAGGCCGCTGCGGAATTGCCGTCGTTAAATTCGCTCGCAGCCGGTTTATCGGTCCAAATAGCCAAGCCAAATAATCAAACGTATGGGAAGCAAATGCTCCCAAGGCGCCACCGCCCTGATCTTGACGGGCATACCAATTCCACGCTCGCTCTGGATTAGCCCGACCCGGCACCAACCAGTCCACTTTGATCAATCGCGGCTCGCCAACATAACCTGCCATCAGTTTGGCTTTGAGCTGCTGCCACGCGGGAACAAAGCGAAACTCAAAATCCACTACTGCTACCCGCTGCTGCCGTTCAGCCTCAGCCGCGATGGCACGTGCCGCCGCCACCGTCAGGGCCGTCGGTTTCTCCAGCAAAATATGTTTACCGGCCTGCAATGCCGCGATCGCCACTTCCTCGCGTAAAAATGGCGGCGTAGCGATGCTGACCGCTGCCACCTCGGGCAACGCCAAAACTTGCTCTATCGTGCTACAACCATGGGGAATCTGATGTTGTGCGGCGATCTCCTTTGCCCTATCTGCATCGCGATGATAGACCGCTTGCACATTAGTACGATGGTGAATCTGAAATCCTGGAATGTGGATTTTTTGCCCAAATCCCGTGCCCACCACCGCAACCCCAATCGCTTCCCCTGACATAACGCTTTCTCTAGCCTCAATCACCTAATAAATAGATGAACTCAAACTTCAGAGTTCACCCTACAGAGCAGCAGGCAGGTTAAAGGAAAGGTGTTAGGAATATAGGGAATCAAAAAGGGAACCGAAGGAACCGATAGTTAAACTTCAACAACGTCAATTCCCTCTTACCCCAGCATCCTGCCACCCCGTTACCCTCCTACCCCGTCACCCTGCCACTCCATCACCCTAAGGCCTAACGTCCCTTGCCTACAACCTCTATTCAGTGTTGAATCAGTCTGTGCCCTCGCTTGCCAAAACGCCATGAGTCTCGTCCTTTACAACACCTTGACCCGTCGCAAAGAACCCTTTGAACCATTGGAGCCTGGTCAGGTCAAAATTTACTGCTGCGGCGTCACCGTTTACAACTACTCTCATCTCGGACATGCTCGCAGTTCCATTGTTTGGGACGTAGTGCGGCGCTATTTACTTTGGCGCGGTTATAACGTGCAGTATGTGCAAAATTTCACGGATATTGATGACAAAATTCTCAATCGGGCAAAGGCGGAGCAGTCATCGATGCAGACTGTGGCGGAAAAATATACTGCTGCTTATTTGGAAGATATGGAGCGGCTGAACGTTATGCCCGCCGATGAATATACTTACGCTACCAAGACTCTGGACGGCATTCAGCGGCTGATTTCGGAGCTAGAGCAAAAAGGTTATGCCTATGCCGCAGGGGGCGATGTCTACTATGCTGTACGCCAATTTAAGGACTATGGCAAGCTGTCAGGTCGAAAGCTGGAAGACATGCAAGCCGGGGCGGGTGGGCGCGTTGCAGCAGAATCTGAAATTAAACAAGACCCCGCCGATTTTGCCTTGTGGAAGGGGGCCAAGGCCGATGAGCCTTACTGGCAATCGCCCTGGGGACCCGGACGACCTGGCTGGCATATTGAATGCTCCGCTATGATTCGCGATCGCCTCGGCGACTCCATTGACATTCATGTGGGCGGCAGCGACCTTATTTTTCCCCACCATGAAAATGAAATTGCTCAGTCAGAAGCTGTTACGGGGCATCCCCTGGCTCGCTATTGGATGCATAACGGTATGCTGAACGCGAGCGGTGAAAAAATGTCGAAATCTCTAGGTAACTTCACGACGATTCGACAATTACTAGATTCGCCAGCGGCTCCTGATCCAATGGCAGTACGTCTATTTCTGCTACAGGGCTACTATCGTAAACCCGTTGATTTTACAGAAGCTGGTATCACTGCGGCAATTAACGGCTGGCAAACGCTTTCGGAAGGATTACAGTTTGGTTCTGACCATGGCAATAAACTCGGTTGGCCAGACGTTGACGATGCCGATTTTTTGAATCCGGCGGCCATGCGTATTGATCGTCACAGTATGCCTGTACAGCAGTTTCAAACAGCAATGGATGACGATTTCAATACCGCTGGAGCGCTGGCAGTCTTGTTTGACCTAGCTAAAAATTTACGGCGGTCGAGCAATCTGATCACCCATACTGGCACTGCGGATATTCCCAGTAGCGAGCTGAGACAGCAGTGGCAAACCCTGACAGTGTTGGCCGCTGTACTTGGGCTACAACCGCCCACCATCGCCGATGCGGATCTAGCTGACGGGCTATCTGAAAATGCAATTAAGGCTTTGATTGAGCAAAGGCGGGCAGCACGGGCAGCCAAAGACTTTGCTGAGAGCGATCGCCTGCGTGACGAGCTACAGGCCCAGGGTATTACTCTGATTGATAAACCAGGCGGCGTAACAGAGTGGCACCGCTAAGCCTCATCAAAAGACCTTATCATCATCTCTTCAAACGTTGCTGGAGCAACAACAGTAAAGCTGAAACCTCCTGTCGCAGCGGTTTCAGCTTTTTTAGCAAGTTCCAAGCAACGATATTTCAATCATTAGAGACTGATTGAGGACGAATAAATGATGACAGTTGACGCAACAGCAAAGAGAACTTTTGCTTTACCAACAGCCAGAAAAACGGTAAATCTTGGAGCAGGTAACGTCGCCAAAGGCGTTTAGGCTCTGAGAAAAGACGATGAAGCCACTCCAAACCTAGTTCGCTCATCCACTTGGGTGATCGCAACTTGTTGCCAGCTTCAAAGTCAATGGCGGCTCCTACACCCATGAAGATGTCAATTTCAGGCAGTTTCTCATGATACTTAGCAATCCATTTCTCTTGCTTAGGAGCACCAACTCCCACAATTAGAACATTGGCCGAAGACTGCCGAATCATTTGAAGAATGCGCTCGCATTCGGCCTCGCTTTTCTCAAAACCATAGGAAGGAGCGTGAGCCGCCACAATAATATCTCGACCAATTCGATGGTTAATCCGTTTCTGCGCTAGCTGAGGTACGCCTTCCGCTCCCCCTAGCAGAAAAATCTTGATGTGGGGATTATCCCGATGGTGCTCGCAGAATAGGGGAAATAAGTCAGCACCAGAAATCTTAGCTCGAATAGGAGTTCCTAAGAATTTAGAAGCATACATCAAGATCTGGCTGTCACACACTCGAAAATCAGCTACGTCATAAGCTTTGGCAAATTCTCGATCTTTTTGCAGCCGCATTAAATGATCAACGTTGGGTGTAAACACAACCCCTCGGCTGAGATTATCCAAAAATTCGTCCACCGCAAAGTTATCAATTCCCACATCGAGAATTTGAATGCGCTTTGAGATGCGGTCGGATAACGAGTTTCTTTCATAAACTAGGAGCTGTCTAGCCTTCGAAGTCAAAACAGCTTTCTGAAATGACTCACGTAGTGGAGATGCCTTTTTCTGATTCATGCCTGTTTAATAGTAGCCCTAACAGAGACTGGGGCAAAAAATTACTAAAGAATAGCCTCAAGTGAACTTCTGTCTGCCCTGGTCGATCTCACTGATCGATAATCGCTTTCAGAAAAACAAGAAAATCAATTCAAGCTCTTCCAACGATGCCCGTAATAATGCCTGATAGGCTTTGGAAACACTTCAAGTTTTTTAAATTCATCAATACCCTCAGTACCATCGCTTTGCCTGCAGATGAGCCATTTGTACTGTGAATCCAAATCAAAATGCACTCCAAACCTTAAGACGCAGAAGACATAGACGAATAACCCTGACTAGTAATTTCTACATCAAATTGATATGAAAAGTCAGTGGACACTGTCGCAAGTTGTTCAAATCTTTAAAAACTAGCTCTAAACTTACGTGCATCTACTGAAGACGCCTCCAAAAGTCAAGCATCCCAAACTTGACTCATAGCTAGAGTCAGCTTGCCCTATTGGACACTTCTCGTAGTGTTCAGAAAAGAAAATATGAATATAAGCACTCAGCAATAAATATCTTTTGCCTGTGAGTGATTATTACAAGTTAAAATAAATTTTCCATCACTTGGCCTAATATGGACTGCAAAACTCAATCCACTTCATCCAAGAGTATCAATCCGAACTATTCAGCACAATTTACGACTCATACGAAATCATTAAATATACGCTTATCATAACATTTCTTTTTGCGATCGCCAAAATATCAAATAAATCAGTTTAATAAAGCTATTCTGATAAAATCTAATTAACTTATCTTTCATTAGAGTTCAAGACAAATTATCTTTCATTAGTTCACATTAATTCAGTCCATGCATCAATTTTGATTTGGACTTTCATTTTCATATCGTCCATCAAAATTCTAAGATTTTTCTTAACACTATTTCCACGAATATTTCCGATCAATAAGCTAAAGCTATTTGGCAAATAGCATAGTTTTTGTCATTTACAATCTATTTTGGCTCAAAATTGATAAGTATCAGTTATTTTTCATACTGATCCTTAAAGCAGTTAGATGGATTACTTAGGACTAAGCTAACCTATCGCTTTTCAAAAAATTCTTTTAGCTGTTGAGTCATATAATCAACCAAAGATTCCGATGGTTCTGATGATTCCATCTCACTTTCCAGCTCTTCAACTCGCTCAGTTGGCAAGTTCAGTAATCCAACAAGACGATTATATGCATCTGCTTCTTCAGCATTAATCAAATCTTCTTCAGGCGTTCGCGCGCTACTGCTAATGACTTCATAGCCAAGACGCAGTACGCATTCTCGTTCGGCTTGGGACTGCAACTGAGGGACTGATTCCTCCAAAGGAATATTTTGCATGAGATAATCCTGCAGTTCTTTTTGCAGTTCTAACTGCTGCTTAGAAGTTGTAGTTGCAAATAAACTGCTAAACCGCTTGAGCATCACATCAACCTCTTCCTGAGCAAGGTTGCCGTCGCTCCAGGCCATTGACGCGACAACACGCATCAAGGTGAGCTGCCGGGGGGAAATTGACGGTGGAGGCGGAACTTGGAGATTCATAGCAAACTTCTCAGAACTGCAACGAGCCACACTCATCTGAAATGAATTGTGTTTACCGTAACATGGCTTTCTTAAAGCTTTAACAAAACTGTAATCGATCGCTACAGCCCCCTTTACAAATATCCGTAACGATCATGAATGCCGCAGCTGTGAGACTGGCAACCTGGATGTTTCCAATGCAGCAGGTTTATAGACAATTTGATGAGAACAGACATCTTATGCCGCTGCATAATTTTGGAAAAACAGCAAGGTCTTCTCAAAAAAGTTGTTCGGTGCGATCGCTCGGCAACTTTACAGCTTCTTCACGCAACCACTTTGCTTCTACAGATCAATGCTTGAAAGCGACCATCACTTTCGTCATAGCGATAGAGAATCTGCAAACTTTCAGAACACGTCCTCATCTATTCCAGACTCTATTGATGACCATCATATTCACGCCAGTTCTCTAAAAGCAGCTAGAGACTCATTCACCTTCAACATCAGGCTGCCGTCCCAATACGGCAGCTCACTAGTTTTAGATAAAATGGCCCAGATCAATTGATGGAGTACTTTCAACCTTTTCCAGCCAGCTGACTCAACTGCTTGACGTTGGTTAGCAGGATGCTATTTTGAGCTTCATCAACTTTAATCCAACCCTTCTCCACTAGCTTTTCCATAATTTTGCTGGTTTCCTCTTCCGAGATATCAGCAACATCAGCTAGGTCGTTGATCGGGATATTGAAAATAATGACTCCCTCACCGCCAGATCGGCCATAGGCATCGCTCAAAGTTGCAAGCGTATTAGCCAGCTTGACAGCCGGCGGCTGATTGCGTAATTGAAACCGAAAATTCGTTAGCCGTAGACGAGCGACCATAAGCTGCAGCATACGATGGTGAAGCTGCGAATCTTTGAATAATGTTTGAATAAATCGCTGAGCTGACACGCTCAACAGCTTTACCGGTTCCAAAGCAACGACATCGGTTGAACGCGGCGATTCATCCAGGATTGCCATTTCGCCAAAGAAATCTCCTGGCCCTAGCACTGCCAAAGTAACGGCGCTGTCGCCAGCGTGGCGCCGGACTTTCACCCAACCAGATTCAATGAAATAAACTGCGTTGCCCCAGGCATCTTCCATTAAGACAGCTCGGTCGGCGGGATATTCATGCTCAGTTGAAACCGACAAAAGCCATTCAACGGTTTCAGGACTGGCAATCTCAAAAAGGGGAAAAAGCTCACTAAAGGCTTCTGGCTGCATGAGAGTTTAAGTAAAGGGGCTACACAAAAAGCAAGGGTCCAACTTACTCAGTCAACACTAACCGCAATCGCAGATTAATGGTTAGAAATCTGCATTCATACTACCCACAAACTCTCAGCAATATCCATCACTGCTTAATAAAGCATAAGAGCCATGATGGATAAACCACCCAAATTGCCATTGACATCGCCATCATCAGTATGAACGGGATGAAACGGCGAGCCACTTCACTAAGGACTAGAAGTTTGCATATTACTGGATACATTAGCCCTAACGGGGACTACATAAGGCATGAGCCCTGCTATGGACTTGATGAATGCTGATGACTCTTTAAAGGGCGAGCTCTTGCTGGCGTACAGCGATCGCCGCCGCCCGCAATGCCGGCAAAAACTTATCTATATAGTCAGGCCACCCAACAATAATGGGCTGTCGATGAATCAGGCTGTCCGGATAAATGCTACTGGGATCAAACCGAATTGGCTGCCGATCCAGGTCACAACAAATCAGCCCAGCGGCTTGGGCCAGCGCCAGTGGTCCTGTCGTGTCCCAAAGTTTGACCCGGCCATTCAAATACACGTACAGTCCGGCTTGGCCCTTAATTACTTCCAAAACTTTGAGACCAAAGCTCCCAATGGTTTTGAAAGTCAACTCCGGCAAGCGTGCATGAATGGCAGCTCCGAAGCGCCGCTGATCGCGATCGCCCAGAATTAACGTCCGATTATTGCCCACGGCTTGTGGACAAGGCTCAAAGGGATAGATATTGCCCTGATCATCACATTGGAACAACCCCCAATTAAGCCCCCCCCAACAAAGCTGATTATGTGCAGGAGCATAGACCCAACCGGCACGGGGCCGATAGTCAGTCATCAACCCAACCATCAGTGAATAATGTTCGCCCCGCTGAATAAACTCTTCAGTGCCATCGATCGGATCAATAAACCACAGTCGATGATGAGGCCGTTGAAAAGCAGCAGCTGAACGCTGATTTTCCTCAGTCACAATGCCATCGTTGGAAAACTGTTGAGCAAACGCCTTGGAAAAATAACGGTCAAGCGCTTGATCAACCGTGGTGACGTAGTCCTCACGCCCTTTTTCAAATACTTCAAACGTTTCCTGAGCAGATTGGCGAGCCTGCTGTCCACCCTTCAGCAGGATTTTTAGAATAGTGTCATTCTCGGCCGCAGTAATTAAGGGCATGGGCAACCATCGGCAACAGCATCACAGTGATAGTGTGCCACGATGCGACTCAGGCCAAGAGATGACTTTTGAGAAGGGTGGTCGGACAGCGCTGCTGCCACAGATGAGTCTCTTGATCGAGATCAATTCACTGAACTGTCCCAGAAACCGAAACATTTCTTAAGATAAGAATATAGCTTTCGCTGTGCCGGTGCCTGGTATCTCAGTTCATGACTTGCCGTTTCGGCCTAGTGGCACTAACAACGTCAATGGCTATTTGTCAGTTTTAATTTCTGTGGACAATTATGACTTCTGCTTCTCAACGCGATCGCACAGCCTCTGTTGCTAAGGCAAATGATTGGCAAATCAAGCTGCTATATGACGGCGATTGTCCACTCTGCCTGCGAGAAGTAAACTTTTTACAAAAAAAGGATGCTGGTCGAGGATTGGTCGCATTTGTTGACATTGCCGATGATGATTACACCGCCGCAGAAAATGGCGGCGTTGATTTTGCGACAGCGATGGGCCGGATTCACGCAATCTTGCCAGACGGCACCGTGATCAAAAACGTTGAAGTATTCCGCCGGATTTACAGCATTCTCGGTATTGGTTGGCTGTATGCTCCCACTCGTTGGCCCATTCTCGGGCCTATCGTAGACAAGTTGTACGATATTTGGGCCGATTGGCGCCTTCAGGTGACGGGCCGACCCAATCTCAAAACCTTAGTTGCTGAACGGGAAGCCCGATTGCAAACCTGCGATACTGAAGGTCGATGTCGACTGTAGCTGGTTTAAAGGATAGTCTGAGCCAATCCAAACCTTAGCTAGGCGCGGAAACCATTGCCTCTGCTTCCACTTCAATTAGCATATCGGGATTAATAAGCCCTTTAACAGCGACCATGCAGCTTACGGGTGGGTGCTCCCCAAACAACTCTTGATGAGCGCGGGCAAACTCTTCCCAATAAACAAAATCAGTAATGTAAAGTCGGGTGCGTACAATATCTGATAAATCAGCATCCAGCTCTTGCAGCGCCGCTTGAATAATCTCAAAGCAGCGTTTTGTCTGGGCGTAGGCATCTCCTGGTGCAAAGGTGCCGCCTGCATCATTGGCGGGAGCGGTGCCTGATATGAAGATCTGATTGCCAGCTCTTAAGGCTCGGCAATAACCGACTTTGGCTTCCCAATGGCTGCCTGACGAAACTCGCTGTATCGGCACAATATCAACCTTGCCAGTAGTTATCTGCTGCAATTATGAAGCAGAAGCAGCTGGATGAAGCGATCGCGCTCAATTTGCCATCTGATGCTGGCAGACTTGCCAGTAATTATCGGCCAATATCTGCTCACTGTAATTCTTGATAAAAAACAGTTTCTAACCCTTGAATGGATAAGTCATCACAATTTGAATCACCGTGGCCAAAAAAAAAGCGCTGCCGTGTGACAGCGCAGAATATACAGCCGATGTGTCAGCCTAGATGACTAAAGCTACAGAGGGCCATACGAAACACCTCGCTGCAGTCAGAAACGCTAGCAAAACTTAAGTTTCGCCAAACCCTGGTGCAGAATAGGTGCTCTTGCCGCCACCCCACAGCGGCCCAATAACTTTGGGCTGAAGTAAGATATGGCCCGAAATGGCAACTAAATCTTCTTCCGTTAAGCTACGCATTTTGGGATAAATGTCAGAGCTTTTTTTACTCGGATGAAGTTGAGAAATCTCGATTAACCCATCGTAAGTAGTTGGGTTCTCCAGGTAGTCCACAAGGGCCTGAAGATTATTTCGAGGGGGCAACGCTCCAGCCAGACTTGCAGGATCTAACCCCACCGTGGGATTGGTTCTTGTAATTCCGCCGTTGTGGCAAATGCTGCAAGCATAGTTGAACTGTTTGCGCCCCCGAGAGACTTGCTCTAGGGATAAAACAACAGTGTCTCCCTGTTCATTAAGCTTGATGGTGCGTGTCGCCTCATCTAGCTCTGCTGCGACAGCGGGAGTGCCAAAAAACTGGCTTATGACCAGCACCGCGATCGCAGCTAGCCAAATGCATTTTTTAAGCATGGTTCTCCTCAAAGGTGTGTATGGCTAGCCAATACAAAACACAGTGAACTTTTTCTCTAGCGCGGTTCTCTGGCTCAACAGTGCCGACAGTTCTTACATTGCCGAGGTCCTGGTCTCAGGTATTTCACCAAAGTCCGAACGCAAATGAGTGTTAAGTTCTTCTCATACTTCTTATCATGCCACCGAATGGCCTGATTCCCAAGGCATTTCAAACAGGATGGAAATTTCTAGTGCCTGCAGTTTATTAGGAGAGCGCCACGTGATGATTGGGTGACACGGACAAATGCTTTAAGGGCGACGAAGGGACTGGCTGGTGTAAGCGAATCAGCTTCGCTAATGTCACCTTCAAGTCCGTACGTGGCACAATCACATCGACAAAGCCATGCTTGAGCAAATATTCTGCCGTCTGAAAGTCTTCAGGCAGTTTCTCTCTGACGGTTTGTTCAATCACGCGACGGCCAGCAAACGCAATCAAAGACTCGGGTTCAGCGACGATGACGTCCCCTAACATGGCAAAACTGGCGGTCACTCCTCCAGTTGTGGGATGGGACAAAACCGGCACGTACAGCAAATTAGCGGCCCGATGACGTTCCAGCGCACCCGAGATTTTTGCCATCTGCATCAGGCTGAGCATGCCTTCTTGCATGCGGGCACCGCCAGACGCACAAACGATGATGACAGGTAACTCTAGCTGGGTGCTGTGCTCAATCATGCGGGTCAGTTTTTCGCCGACAACTGAACCCATGCTGCCGCCCATAAAGCGAAAGTCCATAACGCCTAGACCAATCCGCAAGCCATCTAGCTTGCCAACGCCAGTTTGCACCGCATCAGTCAATTCGGTGCGGGCCTGCGTATCTTTAAGGCGATCGCTGTAAGCTTTGCGATCGCGAAATTTCAAGGGATCTTGAGGATAAATTTGAGTATCTAGCGATTGCCAAGTATCAGAATCAATTAGTTGATGAATCCGGGTGGCGCTAAAGACTCGATGATGATGCCCGCATTCCAGACACACCGATTGATTGGCTTCGAGGTCTTTAGTGTAGGTCATCACACCACAGGATTCGCACTTAGACCACAGGCCATCAGCGATTTCCCGCTCCTGCCGTTCTTGACTGATGGGTCCAGATTGCCGACGATTTGCAAACCAATCAAACAGGGACATAATTTCTGAGAAACATTCATACAGTGAGAACACCATACCCACATAGGTGGGATGAGAGTTATCCTATCGGGTTTAGTTACCCAAGGTCGACTCGGCAGCGGTCAGATGGTTCAATCTAGGCCCCCAAGATTCTTCTGGACAACGAAATAGGGATAGCCTCAGGCGGTATACTATCGCCCACAGCCTCAGAGAATCAAGCCGTCAAACCTCAAGGACAGACATCTGAACTCCCATCTTGCTGCGGAGTATTCAGAATCATTGAGATACAGGATTTGCCTTTTCTGCAGTGCGTTTTCAGGGTGCTTCGGTATAAAGATGAAGAATTTTAAAGCAATTGCCGCTTCGGTAGGCAAGGGCATCGCGGACGATGCCCTTAAAGACGAAGACAATGGCTGCTGGCTACAAACTCTGCCTTCAGAGACCCAGGCCCGTTGGCGACGACGATTTTATTGCATTCGCTGGGCCGATCGCTTGGCAGAACAAGATTGTCTTGTGCAGCCAGAAGGACGACAATTTCCCTCGTTTTATCAGGACTGGAAAGCCTTACAGCATCAGGGAGCAATCGCCTACGCCAACAGTCAGTGGCCAGTCTTAAAAATCCTCGCGGCAGACTGGTTTGACCAGTCTGCGACCGGACATCAGGCAGAAATTGCCGCCTGGGATGAGTATATTGAAGCGATCGCTGACTACCACCAACCAAACTTGACCCTTAACACTCTGCAAGACTATGAAGTGATGCTGGATCGACTAGCAGGAAGCTGCTTTCAGTTGTTGCCAGATTTACATCCCCATCAACGATTGTTAGCCCGCCAATTTGGCTGGGTGGACCAGTTTTACAACAATCTCCGCGATCTTTATGAAGATAGTCAACTGCAAGTTTGCTACTTTCCTGCAGAAGTACTGGCTCAATTTGGCTTGACCAGACAGACGATTCTAGATTTTAGCTGTCTTAATCATGCCGGTTATCAATCACTGATGGAGTTTTGGGTGGAAGACTATTTACCAACGCTGCGACAGCATAAGCTTGGTCTTTTTCAAGCAAAAGATTTACAGCCGGCTTGGCAGCAGCTAGTCGACTGGTTTAACCATCGTTATCGGCGGATTGAGACCGTTATGCGGGATTGTCATTATGATTTCACTGCCTTTGCGCAAACGTATTGGCGGCTTGTCGAACAAGAGTTATCGCAAAAGCAAAGACCATAGGTCAATCACCGCTGCGTCATTTTTTGTTCCCCCAGCAGTACTTAGCCTGGCGTCCAGTGGGCGCCAAATACTCAAATACTATTTGTGAAATTTAAGCGCTACCCAGTATTTGAATACTGCAATTACCTGGAAAAGATTGTCATGCCTAATATTGTGGGCACAAACGCGGTCAACTGTCTCTCGCTGGCAGTTGCGGCAGCGATCGCTCAGGCTTATCAATACTGGGCGCTGTGCGGCGGGCAATCGCTGCATTCCAACGCTCATCCACGACCGCCAGTGCCGCTCCTAGCAGCTCTGCCAAAGTGCCATTGAGGCGATACAGCGCCACCGTTCCGAGTACAATTGCGGCGGGAAACTGAGGTGTTAAAACAGCCAACACGGTGGCTTCGAAGACGCCCAGTCCTCCGGGTGCTCCCGGCACCACCAGTCCCAAGAGCCAGCCAAAACTAAACGCGCCGACTAAAACCCACATGTCATTGGGGCTGGCAGAATTCAAGGCTAAAAAACAGAGGATAAAGCCGAGTCCTCGGAAAAAGACAAACCCCAACTCCCCCAGTAATGGCCGCCAAAGATAGTGATTGAGTTTAGGCATCGTAGCCGTACTCTTGACGCCAGATTCTTGATATTCTCCTGCCTGCTGAAGTTTGGCCTGTCCTAACCGGCTTAAAACCGGATTGAGAAGGCGGGGATGCAGCGCGACTAACACAGCAATCAGAATCACCAACTGCAAGACGGTGGACGGCAAACTGACCAACATGATGGTTAAAGCGGCGACTGACATCAGCAGCGGTTCCAGCACTACGCCGGTGATGGCGATCCCCGTAGAAGTGCCGTAATCACGTAGGAACTTGATGCGCCCTACAAAATGCCAGATATTACCCGGCAAATATTTGCCTAGGTTGGTTTTGAGATAGGTCACGATGGTCCAAGTTGGCGGCACTGAAGCACCGAGAGATCGCATAATGCCGTACCACACCCACCCTGACCAGACGTGGGCTGCCAGCGTGACGCCCAGAGCTAGCAGCAGTTTAGCGATCGCATAAGTCGTGAAGCGTAAGGTTAATACCTGCTGCCAGTTAACCCGCAGACTATGCAAAATAAACGCCAGAGTCAACGCCAAAATAAGCCAGCGTAGATAAGGCTTGACCCGCTTGTAGAAAAGTTTGAGGACAGGCAGCAATTTTTTCATAACGGCGATCGTGACACGGTAGCAGTTGTGATGGCAGTTCACCATAGGATATGGCGAAACGCGAAATGCAGAGTAATACCAATTTCGTGAAACGCAGCTGCTCTCCTAATGACTCTGTCAGCAATCACCGACAGGCGATTGGTTTACCTTGAGACTGATAGCTGCGGCTGACTCGTCCGGCTCCTCGCAATTGCTGATAATAGGTTTGGCTGATGGGATCGGCTAGGTCAGTGATGGAATCGATGCCGATGCCATTGCGGCCTTGGTCGCGACCAGAACTGTGAATGTAGCGTCCTGCGCCTAGATAGAGAGCGACATGATTAGGCCGATCGCCCTGGCCAAAAAAGAGCAGATCGCCTGGCTGCAGTTCACTGAGATCAATGGCGTCAACAAAATCTTCTTGCTGGTAAGAATCGCGGGGCAGACGAATGCCGGAAGCGGCAAAAGCAGTTTGCACTAAGCCAGAGCAGTCAAAGTTAGGCCCCACAGTGCCGCCCCAAAGGTAGGTGTTGACCTGGGTCATGGCCTGCTGCGCAAACTGAATGATGCTTGGCAGTTGGGCCGCGATCGCCGCTCGCGTCCACGTCGACGCTTTATATGGCTGCACTGCTGGCTGCAAAGCGGCTAGGGCTGAGACGGGTAGCCAGCCAGGATAATCGTCTTCGCAGAGACAAACCGAAATTGCGACAGCCGTTGTTGATGGAAGCGTCTCCAACCGGAGATGACGACCCGCAGCAGCTTGGGTGACCAGCCCCTCACAATGAGCTGACTTAAATAAATTTAAGTCAGTGCTACAGCGATATTCTTGCCCGACTTGAAAATTGGCAGAGTGCATTGATAAACAGAAAAATCTGTGCAAAAGGTTACTTTAAGCAAATATCTTGAAGAATTTTAGTGCGATCGCTCCTGTCCCATCCGACAATGAAAGATTATAGATGAGCATTTTGCAGCCACGGTGAACTATGACCTCAACCTTGCCGCTCCAAACTCCAAAAATCAACTCGACCCATAAGCTCCAGCTTGACCCTTTGCAAGTGCCCGAGCGCTTATTACTCGGTCCAGGGCCGTCCAATGCTGAGACTGCCGTCGTGGCAGCCATGAATTGTCAGCCGATTGGACACCTGGATCCGGCATACTTGGAGATGATGGACGAAGTGCAGGCGCTGCTGCGCTATACCTGGCAGACCAGCAATGAGTTAACCTACCCGGTTCCTGGCACGGGATCAGCGGCGATGGAGGCCACCCTGGCCAATGTTGTAGAGCCGGGCGATCGCGTGCTGGTGGGCGTTATGGGCTATTTTGGTCATCGCTTGGTTGATATGGCCGGACGCTATGGAGCCGATGTGCGCACTATCAATCAGGTTTGGGGGCAAGTTTTTTCCCTGGCAGCAATTCGGGCTGGATTGGAAGCGCATCGTCCCGCCGTGCTGGCTCTAGTTCATGCTGAAACTTCCACCGGAGCGAGGCAGCCGCTGGAGGGCGTGGGGGCGCTCTGTCGCGAGTTTGACTGTCTGCTGATTGTCGATACGGTCACCAGCCTGGGTGGCGTGCCGATTTTCTTGGATGAATGGCAGGTGGATTTGGCCTACAGCTGCAGTCAAAAGGGCTTAAGCTGCCCTCCTGGCGTCTCCCCCTTCACGATGGGACCACGGGCCGTTGCCAAAATGGAGCAGCGCCAAACTAAGGTGGCCAACTGGTATCTCGATGCGGGGCTGCTCAGGAAATATTGGGGCAGCGATCGCGTTTATCACCACACGGCTCCCGTTAATCTGACGTTTGCTCTGCGGGAAGCGCTGCGACTGCTGGCTGCCGAAGGTCTGGAGGCCCGCTGGCAGCGTCACCAAGATACCGCTGAATTTTTCTGGACGGAGTTGGAATCGCTCGGTCTCAGCTGTCACGTGGATCGCGCCTATCGCTTGCCGACGTTAACCACGGTACGGGTGCCGGATGGCGTGGATGCTAAGGCGGTGGCCCGCACCCTACTGCAGGAGCACAATATTGAAATTGGTGGCGGTTTGGGCGATCTCGCCGGTCAGGTGTGGCGCATTGGCCTGATGGGAGCCAACAGTCACCGCGATCGCGCTGAAACCCTCCTCACAGCTCTTGCTAAAGTGCTACATCGCTCCCATTAGGCTGTTACCGTTACACGCAGCTACGTCCGCTTCAACGACTGAGGAAGAATAAGCTTCAAGATCTCAAATATTTTCCATTTCTTTAGACAATATGAGGGAGCTGTGGATAAGCCTGGATCCTTCCCATGGCGACCCAAAATGTGCCTGACGGTGGACTGGAGCGCATTGCTTACATCGATAAACTGAACTCACAAGGCTGGCAGTGTTTCTGTTTAGTCTATGTTGATATTCATCAGTTAAATGATTTTTTCTTTCTTTCATCAGTTGTTGCTTTGGGTAAATCGTGCAACCGGCTTTTTTCTGGCATTGATCCTTATTGGGGGGAGCCTAATGGCAATTGCTGCTCCCAGTTACGCCCAGATTCCCTTCAATTCTCAAGAAGTTCACGGCCAAACTGTGCAACAGCTTACCGGACGACCTAAAGACGCCCCACTCACGCCTGAAGAACGCCTCGACCGAGCCTACAGCATTAGCGAAGCCGCCGGCCTACGAGAAGAAAAACGCCAGGCTGAAGGCAAATTTGATCCAAAAGCGGACAACAAAAGCCTGATTGAAGAAGTCAGTGACTTCTTCACCGATAATCAAAATAACGGCCAGTAACCTGATTGCCATTAAGTCGCGAAATGCCTCCTTGGCTGACAGTTCAGATGATCAAGGAGGCATTACTGTGGAAATTCACTACAGCAGTACAGCAGTCAGTCAACAGCTCCTATAGCCAATGCTTCTATCGTCTTTAACTGGACGAATACTGCCAGGCTTCCCAGAGAGTGTAGAAAACGAGGACAATCAATAAGCCGCGAAATAGCAGGCTAACCAAGCGATCCGGCAGTTTAGGCAGCAGCCGACTGCTGAGCTGAGCGCTGACCAGGCCGCCTAACCCTAGAATTAATCCCGCCGCCCAGACTACGTTGCCCTGCAGCGCATGACCAAAGGTAGAAGCGATCGCTGTCATCACCACCACGCCCAGACTAGTTTGAATCGCTCGCTTAATCGGTTCCCCTAGCAGCGCCATTTGTAGCGGCACCATAATCACCCCACCACCGATCCCCAGCAGTCCCGCCATTAGCCCCGCGATCGCCCCGGTGAAAATGCGAGCGGAGATCGGATTAGTATTCGCCGCCGCCGCCTCGTCCTGATGGCGGGCCGCCAGTTGCTTGCGCAAACTGACCAAAAAGATATTGATTAACAAAAGTGCGGCAAAAGCAATCAGCAAGAGACGTGGTGGCAAGCTGCTGGCAATCAATACGCCAATTTGTACTGTGATGATGGCGGGCACCCCCAGCCACAGGACTTTGGCAAAATTTAAGTAGCCCATACGCCAGTTTTGCAAACTGCCAGAGAGCGACGTCACCACAATCGCTAAACTGCTGGTCGCCACGGCCTGAATGGGCGCATAGCCCAACAGCAGCAAAATTGGCACCATCACTGTGCCGCCGCCGATGCCCAATAAACCCGCCAGCACACCGGCAAACAAGCCAGCAACGATTAGCGCGACTAACTGCCCTAAATCCACAATTTACCCACCATCCCTTAACGTACCTGCTTGGCAATTCTGAGGCTACAGACAGCGGCAATTCGGGAGTCGGCCTGAGCAAACCTTCTCGTACTCAGTCAACCCAGTCACCCAGCCACCCAGCCACCCTCAAAACCCTCATACCCAGCCACTCCTATACCCAGCCAGCCGCCCATCTAACCATTCGGCGGTGCCATAGTCTGCTCATAATGCGCCCACCAGCGACTTAGCGGATAGTAAATAGCCGGCGCCCACAAACTGCTAAGAATTGCTGAGCTTAAAGCAATCCGCTGATGCTGCAGCCAAATTTCGGGCAGGCGGGGATAGGGCGAAGCGGGACTGATTAACTGATGGACGCTGAGCTGCAGGGCCATAGCGGTTTGAGCAATTACAGTCATGCCAAACACGATAATGGCAACGGAGATAAAGTCTTCTTGAATAAACCGCTGCTTTTGAATGCGCGCAGTCAAAAAACCAACCAGAGTTAAACCCACCGTGTGGGTCGGAAAAAAACCGGTCAAGCCATCGTGAATTAGACCCAGAATTAAGCCCGAGATCGCCCCTTCCGCTCCCGTGCGCTGCACACTCCAGGCCACCAGCCAGATCAGTAGCCAACTGGGCCTAACACCCAACAGCACCATACCCGGCAGGCGCATAGGCAATAGCAACGCACACAGCAGGGCTGAACCGATAACCACGCCGATATTGATCCATCGATAGCGGCGGCGTTGGGCCAAGCCACTTTGTCGGGCTGCCGTCATGGCGTGCGATCGCCTTCCTCACGAGTGTTGTCGGGGATCACTTCCTGTAAAGGCGCATCAGACTTGGGAACTTCAATGGCCTTCGCCGCAAACGGCATAACCTCCACCCATTCCACAACGCTCAGTGGGGCTGTCAGTTCTATCGTTACTTCCGGCGCTGGACTTTTAGACAAATCTAAATCCACCACTCGGCCAATGGGAATATCTTGTGGAAAAAGCTTGCTGTAAGCCGAAGTGACAACGACATCGCCGACTTCGACATCAGGAATTTTATCGAAAAACTCCATCACCACCTGTTGCCCCATTGTGCCGCGAATGTAGCCGGTTGCGCGACTCCGGCTGACGCGAGCCCCCACACGACTGGTCGGATCGCTGACTAACAGTACTCGACTGCTGTTCGGTGACACCGCAATCACGCGACCAACCAAGCCCCCCGGCCCAGTCACTACATCATCCAGACTAATGCCGTCCTGCTCGCCGCGACTGACGACGATTTGCTGCCACCAATCACCAGCGCTCCGACCAATAACAGCCGCCGAAACCCCTTCAACCGATGGCTGATTATCCCCCTCCACAATTTGCCGCAGCGATCGATTTTGGCTCTCCAACTCCACTAAGCGCTGCTGCAGCTCTTGGGCATAACTGGACTGCAATACTGCTTCTCGCGATGGCCCGGGATGGAAAGGACGCGTCACCCAGCGATAGAGCTCATAAATCACGGCCCCACCGCTACCCCGCACGCTCAATGCCGCAACGAACAGCAAGGCGACTAGTCCGGCCTTGAGCGCATATTGATTCCACCATCGCCGCAGGGCAAACATGGCTACTCAACCCATCCTAAATACCAGAACTGCCGCTGAAGACTCGACCCATTTGACTGAAGTTCTCTAGCACTCGACCAGTCCCGAGAACAACACAGCTCAGCGGATCCGCTGCGACATGAACAACAATGCCGGTTTCGTGGCTGAGCAAGGTATCCAGTCCCTGCAACAAAGCCCCACCACCGGCCAGCATAATGCCGCGATCAATAATGTCAGCGGCTAATTCAGGCGGCGTTCGTTCGAGCGTGCGCTTCACGGCTTCCACAATGACGGCCAGCGGTTCAGCCATACTTTCTCTGATTTCTCCAGCTTTCACCGTCACAGTTCGCGGCAAGCCAGACAGCAAGTGTAGCCCTCGCACGTCCATTAACAGCTCACTGTCATCGGAGCTGGGATAGGCGGAACCGATTTTGATTTTGATTTCTTCAGCGGTGCGCTCGCCTACCACCAAGTTGTGCACTTTTTTCAGATATTGGGCGATCGACTCACTAAGTTCATCGCCTGCCACTCGTACCGATTCGCTGAGAACAGTGCCCTGAAGACTCAGCACCGCTACTTCTGTCGTGCCGCCGCCAATGTCAATCACCAAGTTTCCGGTTGGTTCGGCCACGGGCAACCCCGCTCCGATCGCCGCCGCCACCGGCTCATCAATCAGGTAGACCGTTCGGGCTCCAGCCTGCTGTGCGGCATCCATGACGGCTCGTCGCTCCACGCCCGTGACGCCGCTAGGAATGCCAATCACGATACGAGGCGACACCAGCGTTCGGCCCTCATGTACCTGCCGAATAAAATGCTTGAGCATCAGCTCAGCGGTATCAAAGTCAGCAATGACGCCATCGCGGAGGGGCCGCAGTGCAGCCACATTACCAGGAGTACGACCGAGCATGCGCTTGGCTTCTTCGCCCACGGCCAGGGGTTTCTTTTCCACCTGATCAATCGCCACCACTGAAGGCTCTTGTAAAACGACGCCTTTGCCTGAGACGTACACCAGAGTATTGGCGGTACCTAGATCAATACCCATGTCTCGGGATAACGAAAATCGGTCAAACAATCCCACGAGACTTAGCCCCCAAAACGAATGAAATGGACGGTATGCGTAAACTCGCCGAACTTAATGCTAGGACATCGATGCCTGATTGCAATGACAAGAATATGTTGTCCGAGTAAAAATTCAGGGAATACTGTCTAACCACTGTGGTACAGACGAAGAGGATTCTATTACGTTTCGTATCAATCGTCTAGCGGCTGATGCTGCTCACCCGGAAAACCTGGGGAAGTTCAGGCAATGTCCGGTGTCCCAAGACTGCATCAACTTACAGAGAACGATCGCCACAGTCAGGCAAATTTTCTTGGCATCGCTGAAATTTAGGGCAAACTAAAATCAGCGCAATAGTATTTGCTAGCAGTCTTCGAGTCGCTTAAGCTTAGATTTTTCTCAGTGTTATGAAGCCTGCGATCGCAATTTACACAGAATCAGGAGACCGATTGTTATGAGCATCAATTCTGTCACCCTTGTTGGCCGGGCTGGCAATGACCCCGACGTTAAGTATTTTGAATCTGGTAGCGTCGTCTGCAACTTTTCCTTGGCGGTCAATCGCCGCACTCGCAACTCGGATCAGCCAGACTGGTTCAGACTGGAAATGTGGGGGCGCACGGCCGAAGTAGCGGCGAACTACGTGCGCAAAGGCAAGTTGGTCGGCATCACAGGGGCGCTAAAGTTTGACCAGTGGAACGAGCGCGCGACAGGCGCCCTCCGCACTTCTCCGGTTATTCGCGTTGATCGCCTTGAGCTACTGGGCTCGAAACGCGACGACGAAGCCGCCATGAACGCCAACTATGCGGATGACGAATTTTAGATGGGCCGTGGCAATCCTCCTCAGGCTGGCCACGGCCCATCTACGGACTGGCTAACCGCTGGAGGGCATCGGAACGTTGGAGAGCATCAAAATTATCGTACCCAGTGCAAAGGAGCACGGTGCGGAGTTCCTCCAGCAGACAATCGATTAGCAGGGCAACGCTTTCCTCAGACTCGCTAGCCGCTAAGAGAAAAGGATGGGCCAGCCCGACGAGATCAGCGCCGAGGGCGATCGCTTTGGCCGCCTGCAGGCCATTGCGAATACCGCCCGAGGCAATTAAGGGAATTGTCGGCGCCACTGCGCGAATTTGCGTCACACAGTCGGCAGTGGGAATGCCCCAATCCGCAAAGGTTTGGCCCAGGCGCCGCTGACGCGCCTCCGCCGCACGACCGCCTTCGACTTTGGCCCACGAAGTGCCTCCGGCGCCAGCCACATCAATCGCAGCCACACCGGCATCAATTAACCGCTGCGCCACAGCTGCCGAAATACCGTTGCCAACTTCTTTGGCAATCACGGGAACGGGCAAGCGATCGCAGAGCATCTCAATCTTGCTGAGGAGGTCTTTGAAATTGCGATCGCCTCGCGTCTGCACGCTTTCCTGCAGCACATTCAAATGCAGAATCAGCGCATCGGCTGCCAAGGCCTCCACCACCTGCTGACATTCAGCCAAACCATAGCCATAGTTGAGCTGCACGGCTCCCAAGTTAGCAAACAGCAGGCAGTCAGGCGCATATCGCCGTATTGCAAACGTGTCCATCACTTCAGGCACTTCCACGGCGACCCGCTGCGATCCCACCCCCATCGCCAAGCCATAGGCTTGAGCGGCGATCGCCAGTCGCGCATTAATCATTTGTGCCTGCGGCGTACCGCCCGTCATCGAAGAAATCAACATTGGCGCGCCCAAAGTCTTCCCTAAAAAAGGGCTGGCGAGGTCTAAGTCCTGCCAATCTAGCTCCGGCAGACAGCAGTGTTGAAACCGATAGTTTTCTAACCCCGTCGTGATCTGTTGACACTGCACATCTTGTTCCAGGCAAACGCGAATATGATCCGCTTTACGCTGTTGAGTGGCAGGAGTCGTCGCAGTCGAATTTTCTACAACAGTGGAAAGCAAGGGAGTACTCATAGAAAAACACACACAGCAAAAAATAAAAGTTGGTCTCGTGCCGACAGCGCACAGCATTGAACTAGCGTTGGGCTACCCCGTCTGGAGTAGTTTCCCATAGGACGCTGCAGCGGCTCTATGACCGATTTAGAAGTCGAAATAAATGTATGACAAGGTTTCACTGGGGGCCAACTGCCAGGCCGTGAACAGCAGTAGCGGCACCAATAACAGCTTCAGGGGCCAGTTAAGCTGCAGCCGCAGCCTTTGCTGCCCCCAGTAAGTCACTAGCATAACGCCGACCAAAAGCCCGAACAGTGTCCACAACTGAATTGCCGTTAGGCCCAGGGATTCGATATACACTTTTTGAGCAAACTGCAAGTCTCCATTGACGCCCCAAAGCTTTTGCAGCGCCAAAGCATACTGACGCGGTTCCGGCAGACGGAAAAATAGCCAGCTAAAAAATACTAACCATTGAGTGCAGGCCCAAGCTAAAACTACGCCCCAAGGCTTTTTCCAGAAATTTTGCAGCGGCTGCCACCCCTGCGCGACCGCGTGGTTGACGCGATGCACCACCAAAGCCAGCCCGTGAATCCCCCCCCAAATCAGAAAGCCCCAGGTATTGCCGTGCCAGATACCAGCAATTAGCATCACAATCATTAAATTCAGGGCCGTCCGAGGCAGGCCTTGACGCGAGCCACCCAGGGGAAAATATAGGTAGTTGCGCAGCCATTCCCCCAAAGTCATGTGCCAGCGTCGCCAAAAGTCCGCAATGCTAGTGGTGAGGTAAGGGAAGTTGAAGTTTTGGGGCAGATTGATCCCCATCAGCAAAGCGCTGCCCCGAGCCACATCGACATAGCCGCTGAAATCAAGATATAGCTGCAGGCCATAGGCAAAGAGCGCTAGCCAGAGATCCCAGCTGCCGGCCCGCTCAAGATTATCGAAGCTAAGGTTGACCAGCGTAGCAATGTGGTCCGCAATAAGCACTTTTTTGATGGCACCGATGCCAATGAGCCACAGCCCTTCGACGGCCCAGTTCATGTTTAAACTCGGCTGACTGCTGAGCTGATTCGTAAAACTGTGAAAGCGCGTAATCGGCCCGGAAATTAGTTTTGGGAAATACAGCTTGTAAGCCGCAAATTCGGACAGGCTATTCGTTGCTGGTGCGCCACGATAAACATCGACTAAATAGGCAATACATTCAAACGTGAAAAAGCTGAGTCCCAAGGGAAAGGCGATCGCTAACCAACTACCAGCCTCCACATCCGGATTCAGCCCCTCTGGCACTAGCCATTTCAACCAGGTTTCTAAATATTTGAACCCCAACAACAGCAAAACGTTAAGGGCAATCCCAAAAATCAGCCAGTAGCGGCGGCGACGATACCACTGCTGCTCGGCCATTTGCCACTGATCGTTAGAAACCCGCCAGTCAGCCGGCATTTGCAGTACCCGCGCCAACCAAAAATTGATGCCCACCAGGGCAAGCATCAGCGGCACATAGTGCACCTGTAGCGATGTGTAGAAAACGATGCTGGCGATGAGCAGTAGCCAAATGCGCAGCGATCGCCGCTCCAGCGCCCAATACAGCCCCACCACGCTCAGCAAAAACAGGCCATACAGAATCGAAGGTAAGGTCATGGCGTTTCGTCAGAGGGGGCAGCAGACAAATCCAGCGCGCGGGGCCAAGAAATCATCGGATCTTGAGCCAACCGCAACGATACCTGATAAGCGCCATAACGATTCAAATGACTGGGGTCAGAAAAATAATCGTAACGCCCCGTCCAGAGCTGCCCCAAATCGCGGAAGATGAAATTCTCTTCAGTGGCCGAATATCGCAGCATCAGTCGCTGGAAGTCGGCCTCAGCATCGCTGCGATAGCCGTCAAGGTACTCATCCGTGAGCGGCGTATTAACAAACACGACGGGAACGCCCTGCTCCTGGGTATAGTTCAGCAACTGCTCAAACGCTGCCGTCTGTTCGCCATCCAAGCCAAAGTCTTCATAGTCGCTGTCATAGGCTCCGGCCACTCGGGCATAAAGCTGATAATAAGTGGCAGGATTGAATCGCACATCCAGCGCTAAGAAGCCGTCAAAATCAATTTCACTGCCCTCGGGAATGGGCATATCAGAAGTGTTTTGAGCCGTTTTACTATCGCCAGGTGCCAGAATGGCCGGCGCCACCAAGGGCGTCAGCAGGCGATCGCGAACAAAGGCTTTCAGCTCATCGCGATCGTCATAAACCGCTGACCGTTGCCCCAGCTGCTCGCTCAAGGTTTCATCTAGGGCCTGATAGCTATCGCGCAGCGCCTGACCCAAGGGCACCGCCTCCACCGTTTCGGCGACAGCAACTGACTCCTCGTCCCCGGCCTCTGTTTCGATGGTCACGATTTCAGGGTTGCGCCGTCCCAGTTCTTGAAAGCCCTCGGAAGCCGCGATCGCGTTGTAAGTGACATCGGTGCGACCGCTATTAAACGCCCGGGCGCCATCGGCCCAAATAATCAAGCGAGGCAATTGATGCGGCTGCAAGACCCGCCGAACGGTCAGGTCCACAACCTGAGCCGTAGCGCCATTAACGCCAAAATTAAACACGCTGAGATCGCCATAGCCCAAAGCCGCTAACTCGCGTTTCAGAGCTGCCGGATCAATCCCCCGCAGCGCCCGCGAGCTACCGATAACCAAAACATCTGGCGTCCCTGATTCAGCTAAATGCTGATGATATAGCGCCAGTTTTTCATCCATCTGCTGGCTGCGAAAAGACGGATAGGGAGAGCGCGTCAGCAAATCTGGGGTCGGCGCCAGAGAGCGCTCCGGACTGGCAATCAGCGCTTCATCGTTAAAAACAGCGTCAGTCTCGTCTATCGCTGTTTCATCAGCGGTCAACTCGCCAGATGTTAACGATTCATTGTTCAGCGTATCCCAATCGCTACGTTCCCACTGCTCAGAGGAGGGGTCTGGACGCGGCGCAGTAATCACCGGCACTGATGGCTGTTCCGCTTCAGCGGCAGTGGCCGCCTCAAGCGCCCCCTGAACAGTTCCAGGATTAATAATTTGACCAAAAATCCAGTCTGCCTGTAGCGCTAGCAGCAGTCCTACCGTTGCCCAGACGAGACCAATCTTGACGGCATCTCGATGATCATCATCGGCTGACTGAGGAGGCGTTTGCGGCAGCTCCTGATAAGGCAGCAGGAGCTGAGTATCGCACAGAAATTGACGCACTTGATCCTGCCCTTTTTGCCAGGCAGTGCGAATGCGGCCACCCACCGCGATCTCGTCTGCATCGCTTGTCGCTGCGTCAGCATCAGAGAGCAAATCGTCAATGTAGCGATCAGAAACGGCAAAAATGGGTTCCGTTTTGGGCACCAGTTGAGGTCGGGCTTGAAAATCTTTGCCAAAGCTCCAGGCGGGCCGCTGCTGACCCGCCCGGCGACCATATAGACGCACCCCCGCAATGTAAGTCAGGCTGAGAAAATCGAGAAAATCTAAGACTTGCGGTACGACCTGCCGCCGCGTCGGACAAATCGGCCCATCCGCCATGACATGCAGCAGCTGATCGCGCTGCAGCACTTGAATGCGGATACCACCAGTGGCCAACTGTGCTTCCAAATCGGGATTCAGCAAGCGTGTCAACAAATAAGCTAACGCCGCCAAATCGCCCTGCTTCGCTAACGCTGTAGGAGCGGGGGCCAGTTCCTCATGTTCCAGAGCCGGCAAATTTAGACACCGCACCCAGTCGGGAGTTTCAGCGCCGGGAGCCTGACCGTACACCATTAAACGGTGAACGCCCTGGGGAGCCAAATCTGCCAGCAGCGGCGCGATTGCCTCCATCACGTCAGTTTCGACTGGCACAATGGGAGGTTCTGCAGTCAGCGTGGAACTAACAATAGCGTGCAGGCTTTCGTCCTTACGCTCAATCGCGACTGCAGCACGGCAATCACGCACCGCCTCATCTAACAGCCGAGCGATCGCTCCTTCATCTCCCCAACGGCCCCATTCCCACAGCATGTCTGCCGCTGGCGTCAGGTCAATGCGCAGACTCCAATCAGGAACATCTTCACCATGCACCTGAATCACGATGACGGCATCTTTGAACTGGGTCAGCGAAAGCTGCCGCAGTCGTTCGGTCACCGGCTCCGCAATTAACAGCGGATCGGGACTGTAGGTAGCCTCACACCAGACCCACAGCCGCTGGAGGCTCGTTGCTGGGTCCAGCGCTGGGGTTTCGCCCGTTGAACCAGCTTCGACCGACACGGCTTCTCGCGGCTGCGTCATTCGCCGCGATGCGGCCCGCACGCTAACCCAAACGCCCACGTCTAGCGTGCTTAAAACTTCGCTAAGATACCAAGCGATCGCATCGGCATCGCCCTGCTTTGCCAAACTTAAATGGGACAGCACAATTGCCGTAGTGCCATCATCAGTAACGTCGCTGAGCGCAGCGATTTCATGATCTTCAGCCGCAGCGCCAGCGCTAGCCTCTGCCTGACTAGCTTGCACAGCTTCTACAAGCTTCAGTGCAGCACTAGCCTGATGCTGAAGCTGAGCTTGGTGGCGTTCCAAACGATTGAGATAAATCGGCGCGGTCCAGTCAGGCTGAGTCTTGCCGATTTGTCGACTGTAAATATAGAGCTGATAAGCTTGAGGAAATACTGATGTCACCGCCGCTGCCCCCAAAGGATGAGCCAGCAGCGCTTCTACAAGTCGCGTGATTGCTCCAGACTGATGCAGCGGTTGGGGCGTCTCCGAGAGCACATGCAAGACATTCCCCCGTAGCCGCATTTGAACATGGGCACTGGGAGCCAACTGATTTGCCACCCAGTCACTCAAGGACTGGGTGGCAGCAGACGATGAAGAAGTAGATGGCTTGGCAATCATAAAGTTCAGACGGCGGCTAAATATATCAGCGGCGTCAAATAGCGATCCTCAAATATAGCTGTGAAGGATATCGCAGTCTGTAAAATCGCACCAGTCAATTAACCAAAATCAAGCAGATCCTCGCAGACCTGACCGCATGACTGAGCGCTGCACTGCTTAGCTATTTGAATAATTACGATTGTTGATGGTAACGACCGTTACACAAATTCATTCAGTCCTGCAAACGACTTAGCTACACGTTAGCGCTTCGAACTAGCGTTGCGGGCAAACCAGGCGCCAAAGCCGACAGCCATATAGCGATCGCATTACCAATGATTAGGATAAGCAAAAGCTATCAGCGGGCATCTAAGAGCGCTGCAATCGTATGAAAAACCGTTACACAAAAAATTAACGGCTAACCAGCAACTTAGCTGAGGTTAACCAGACGCTATCACAATAAAATTTCTCCAATGAACGGCCAGAAACCAGGTCACAATCTCAGGAACATCAGCATTAGCAGATAGATATAGCCTTAGCCATCTAGGCAAGTGCACCCAGCAATGTTCGGGCCAGCTTACAGCCGCAGCTCGCTGTCTTGTCCTAACGAAACTGTTGACAGCCACGACAGCAGCAAAGAATTATCTACCTCTTTCTAAGGCATAGGTAAAAAATCCGGCTAAATTTGATGTAAAAGCAATGCAGATATGACGGTAAGCCTTTAGAGGCAAACAACTGATCGATCCAAGGCTATTGGCTTCACGTCCGACTGTCTCTCAGGGGGAAGGCGGCTTCCATCAGCCATCCCCAGCCTGCATCAGACCATACTGGAGGTCTCCGTTTCGGTGTTAGCAGTATGGAACAACTCTGTTTCATACTATTCAGGTTTGAGACAGAGGCCTTGCAGTTTTCAGCAAAATTGCAAAATTATGGAGAAACCCTTAACTCCGCCATCATTTGACGCCAAAATCCTGATTCTGAAAGCGATTTAGCCCACAGCTAGTTTTGTAAAACGGGAGCTATGGCGATCGCTTTTAGCAAACCCTGTAATACATCAACAACGCGCCCTCAGCCGATCTCTCAATCGCTCAGTCACCAGCATTGAATAAAAGTTAAGGAAAGAGCCCGTCCAGTTGGCAAACATCCTGCAAGGCTTATCCCGCAGCAAAACTCAGCAAAACTATGAGCCCCTTAGTGGCTGCTCGCAGAGTCGCTCCACATTTCCCAGCCCCCTTTGCCGAAAGGGGTAGATAGTGAGAGCTCAAAGGTGTCATGCTTTCAATAGACACTCCCTTTAATCCAACTTCTTAGATGTTATGGCGACTGGATCTAAAGATTCTCAACAATCCCCCTCCGTTCCGCAGCCGACCCACATTTCTGGTGCATCCAGTGTGGTAATAAGTCTCTTAACGGGGCCACTGTTAGTCACATTGATGGCGTGTCGGACGTTTGCCGATGCGCTGACGCAGGCAGGTATCGCTAGCGAAGAACTATTTCGCGGGGAGCGTCTGCCTAATTTACAAACTTCACCGCCGGCTGAACATCAGCCAAGTGATCCGACTTACGAGGAATAATCCCAAGATCACTCTAGTTATTGGATAGGCTGGCTGTTATTCGCGGTTGCTGTATTTTCGATTTTCAACGTTGCAGCAGATTGCGGCTTCCTGGATTTCAGGCAGGCAACTTGAAGATTTTTGACTCATTTGCCGCGTCGATTTACTCAATTACGTTGCTTATTGAGCTCAACAATTTTAAGTAAATCCGCATCCACCCTTGGTTATAAGCTTTGACGACGATACTCTAGTTGATAACTTCCATTGCGCCTACTTCCTCAAATATGCAAATTACCGACGAAGCCATTGTTGAAGCTGCCCCTAGCGTGTCGATTACGCCACCAGGGTCAGCCTACAGTCTCCATGTTCAGCAACGTATCAAAACGGTAGAAGACATTTGGGAAGCCGTGCTGCGCCATGAATGTGGCAATGAACTGCTGACCCTCTTACATCAACTTCGTAGTCTGTGTTCAGTTGAGGGGCAAGCGCCTGCTGCACGCGCCGTCAGCGTCCAAAAAGTTGTACAAGTCGTTGAAGACCTGGAACTGCAGGATGCTATTCGGGTTGCTCGCGCTTTTGCTCTGTATTTTCAACTCATCAACAGCGTCGAACAGCACTATGAACAGCAGGGGCAACAACGCCAATATCGAGCCGCCTATGGTGAAGTTGAACCGGCTTCAGCGATCGCGGGTTTAGCAACTATTCGCCCTCAACAAAATGGCTTGGGCAGCTCCTCAGCCGACTCTCAGCCGTTCAAGCAGGTGCAGTCGACCTTCGACTATCAGCTGCTCCCCACCAGCTATCGAGACGCCGGCACTTTTCACTGGCTATTTCCAGCGCTTAAGCAGCTCAATGTTCCGCCGCAGTTAATCCAGCGCCTGCTCGATAATTTGGACATTCGCCTGGTTTTCACGGCTCACCCAACCGAAATTGTGCGGCACACCATTCGCGACAAACAGCGCCGCATCGCCTCGATCTTTCGGCGGCTGGATCAGGCTGAAGATTCCCTATCGAACCTTGGCAGCATCTCTAGCTGGGAAATTGATACGCTCAAAGAACAGCTCACCGAAGAGATTCGTCTCTGGTGGCGTACCGATGAGCTGCATCAGTTCAAGCCGTCAGTCCTCGATGAAGTGGACTACACGCTGCACTACTTTGACGTAGTTCTATTTGACGCCCTGCCGCAGCTCTTCCAGCGGATTAAGCGATCGCTACACAGCAGTTTCCCAACCCTGCGCCCCCCCCAGCCGCAGTTTTGCCGCTTTGGCTCCTGGGTGGGAGCCGATCGCGATGGCAACCCCTCCGTCACCCCCGAAGTTACCTGGAAAACGGCCTGCTATCAGCGCAATCTAGTTCTGGAAAAATATATCGCAGCGCTGG
Organism: Cyanobacteria bacterium P01_C01_bin.120; assembly: GCA_039027715.1. Lineage (GTDB taxonomy): Bacteria > Cyanobacteriota > Cyanobacteriia > Phormidesmidales > Phormidesmidaceae > Halomicronema. Next base: position 11,601 of record JBCCJU010000013.1, on the reverse strand, counting down.
AAGGATTAACTAAGCTGCTCAGCCTTTCCCTGCACTGGAGCGAAGTGCAGCCCGACTTACTCGATTCGCTCGATCAAGATCAGCAGGTCATGCCGGAAGTTTACGAGCGCTGGGCTATCCGCTATCGTCAAGAGCCCTATCGCCTCAAGCTAGCCTACATGCAACAGCGGCTCGAAAACACGCTGTTGCGCAGCCAAAGACTATATCAGGGCGATTTGCTGCAAGAAGATCAAATCGATGGGCCTGATCTACCACTATATCAGTCTGGCGATGGGTTTCTAGCCGATTTGCAGCTAATTCAGCAGAACCTTGCCGCCACCGGGATGGTCTGTGGCACTCTGGAACAAATTATCTGTCAGGTGGAGCTATACGGCTTTGTGCTGGCCCAGCTCGACTTGCGCCAAGAAAGTTCACGTCATTCTGACTGCATTGAAGAAGTCACGACCTATTTACAGGTCTTGCCACAGCCTTACAACGATTTGTCGGAGGCAGAAAAAACCGCTTGGCTGATTCAGGAACTACAGACACGTCGACCGCTAATTCCCGCTGAACTTCCCTTTTCCAAAATCACTTGCGAAACAGTGGAAACTTTCCGCATGGTACGCCGCTTACATCGAGAATTTGGTCCCCAGATTTGCCGCAGCTATGTCATCAGCATGAGTCACACGGTCAGCGACCTGCTGGAAGTGCTGCTGCTAGCGAAAGAAGCCGGACTATTCGATCCGGCAACCTGGGAATCGAGCATTCAACCGGTGCCGCTGTTTGAAACCGTGGAAGACTTGAAGCGCGCTCCCTCAGTCATGCGATCGCTCTTTGAATTGCCGCTATACCGCGCCGTCACTCAGAGCGGCAGAACTTTAGATACGGCGGGCGAAAACGCTATGGCAACAGCCTCTTCTAACCAGCTCATTCAAGAAGTGATGCTCGGCTACTCCGACAGCAACAAAGATTCTGGCTTTCTCAGCAGCAACTGGGAAATTCACAAAGCTCAGCAGGCCCTGCAGGCCACCGCCGACGACTACGGTATTGCCCTACGCATCTTTCACGGTCGAGGCGGTTCCGTTGGTCGGGGCGGCGGCCCCGCCTATGAAGCAATTTTGGCGCAGCCAGGCGCTAGCCTGAACGGCCGCATTAAAATCACCGAACAAGGGGAAGTCTTAGCTTCTAAATACAACCTGCCGGATCTTGCCCTATATAATCTTGAAACGGTGGCCACAGCAGTCATTCAAGGCAGCTTGCTAAACAGCAGCATGGACCAAATTGCGCCCTGGAACGAAACCATGGAAGAATTAGCCGCCAGTTCCCGCCGCCACTACCGAGCCCTGATTTACGAGCAGGCTGACTTTGTTGATTTCTTTCATCAGGTCACTCCGATTGAAGAAATTAGCCAGCTGCAAATCAGCTCTCGTCCAGCCCGGCGGAAGGGCAAAAAGACCCTCGACAGCCTGAGAGCGATTCCTTGGGTCTTTAGCTGGACTCAGGCGCGCTTTTTATTGCCCGCCTGGTATGGCGTTGGCACCGCGCTCAAAGATTTTCTGGAGGAAGATCCAGAAGAGCGACTCAAGCTCCTACGCTATTTCTATCAAAAGTGGCCCTTTTTCAAAATGGTGATTTCCAAGGTGGAAATGACCCTGGCTAAAGTTGATCTACAGATCGCTGAGCATTATGTTCACGAACTCACTCAACCAGAAGATCAAGAACGCTTTCAAGTTTTGTTCGAGCAAATTTCCGAAGAATTTCGCAAAACCTCGGAGATCATTCTCACCATCACCGGACATCGACGCCTGCTGGATGGCGATGCTGACTTACAGCGGTCAGTACACCTCCGCAACGGCACCATCGTGCCCCTTGGCTTTATTCAGGTCGCCCTTCTAAAGCGGCTACGACACTACCGCAACGCTATATCTGGCGTCATCAAATCTAGATATAGCCGCGAAGAACTGCTTCGCGGAGCGCTGCTGACTATCAACGGAATTGCCGCTGGGATGAGAAACACAGGCTAGCGCAGAAAGTTTGTAACGCTTTGTAACAATACTCTTCCAGATCAAATGTCCTTTGCTTGAATGAAGCCGTGATATATCCTATTCACGGCTGAAATGTCTTGGACAACAAGGGTTTTCACAAATAGCGCCGATCTAACTGGGTCTCATTACGAACTGATTAGCTCGTAATGACCGTTGTCAGTGTCAACGCTATCCCTTGTGTAAATTTGCCTGCCTGAGGAGTGGTTCGGAAATGCAACAGATCAAACATCAGCTAGCAAATGCAGCGATCGCTTCTGCCGTAGGTGGCGTTTTGGCAAGCGTTATGGGCCTTGCCGATATTCAACCCGCAAATGCCCAAGCCGCCTATGGCAGCTATGTTGGTGTTGGTGCCGCTTTTGGTCTCACTGAAGAAGCTGGGTCTGGCGATGGCGCTGGTTTAGACATGGTTCTGACCGGACGTTATCGCTTTCTCCGCATACCGGTTTCTCTACGGGCAACCGCATTTTTGTTTGATAATTTCACCCTTGTGCCCACAGTCTCTTATGACTATCCCTTAAGCTGGAATACGGATATTTATTTAGGCGCTGGCGTGTCTTTTCCCATTGGCGACGACGATAATGTTTCACCTGTGGGTAATCAAACTGCTTTTGTCTTACAGCCCGGCATCGACTATATGTTTCCCAGCAGTCGGCTGAGTTTGTTTGGCAGCGCCATCATCGCTTTCAACGGCTACCGCGACGGCGGCAACACAGCGGTCTCCCTGCAAGGTGGCGTTGGCTATCAGTTTTAATAGAATTTCCATAAAGAATCGACAAATTGTTTTAGCCTGTCGGCGTTACAACAAGGCAATAGATTTAGGCACGATCGCTAGAAAAGATAGCTTTAATATGTATTTAAGCCTCTTCAGCCACAGGTAATCGGTGATCTTGGCTGTCATTCATGATGGTAGATAGCTAATTCAAAATCTACATCATCATGACCTTCTAGAACGATGAGTTCAATTTTGCTGTCTCCTCAGCCCGAGCATGATTGTTCGCTGCACTGCCTGAAACATACGCTTTCATTTATGCCAATGTTCTAAAAATGTTGGTCTCCCATGTTTTCTCAAATGTCACCGTAATCGAGCCGAGCAGGTGGCATCAGAATATCGTTTTAGGACAAAAGTATTAAACTAATACAAATGAGCTAAGATGACTGGCAGAGCGTGTGGAGCAGGCCGATGGAATTTGGCAAGCCGCTAGGTTCAGTCATCGAAGGGTCACTAATCAAAGGATTGGAAGTGCGGCTGCACCCTGATGTGCTGGTCGAAGATTTGCGGGTCGGTAAGTTTTTAGTAGTGCAGGGCCGGCGATCGCGCTTTTTTTGCATGTTGACCGACGTCGCTCTGGGCACGGCTAGCGCCCGCATTCTCGCCAATCCACCGGAACCGTCGAACCTATTTTTGCAGGAAGTACTATCGGGCACCGGGACTTACGGCACTGCCAGCCTTAGCCCCATGCTGATGTTCACTCCCCAGCCCGAGAGCGCTAACGACAGTAGCAGCAGCAACGGCAAGACCAAGGCCAAAGCCAAGAAAAACGGCGCCGCCTCCTATCAAGCCCAAAGCAGTGCTCCCGTAGAACTGCTGCCGGTCAAAACGATTCCCAGTCACTTTAGCCAGGTGTATGACGCTGCGGAGCGAGACTTTCGCATCGTGTTTGGTTGGGAAGACGATCCCCACCGCCGTAACTTTGTCATCGGTCAGCCCATCGACATGAGCGTGCCGATTTGCTTGGATTTAGATCGGTTCGTGGAGCGCAGCAACGGCATTTTTGGTAAATCCGGCACAGGCAAATCTTTTCTCACACGAGTATTACTGTCAGGCACAATTCAGCGACAGGCAGCAGTGAATCTGATCTTTGACATGCACTCTGAATACGGCTGGGAAGCGGTCAGCGAGGGCAAGCAGTTCAGCACGGTGAAAGGATTGCGGCAGCTCTTTCCTGGCCAAGTACAAATTTTCACCCTCGATCCAGAAGCCACCAAGCGGCGCGGCGTGCGCGATGCTCAGGAACTTTACATCAGCTTTGACCAAATTGATGTGGAAGATCTGATGCTGGTGCGCGGCGAACTGAATCTCTCAGAAGCCAGCTTAGAGAACGCCATCATTCTGCGCAACGAGTTTGGCAAGGGCTGGATCAATCGGCTGCTAACGCTAACTAATGAGGAAATTCAAGAGTTTTGCGAAACCAAGATGGGCAACAAATCCTCCATCATGGCACTACAGCGCAAGCTCAATCGCCTAGCCGATTTGAAATACATTCGGGCTGCCTGCCCCCACAACTATGTCGGTCAGATTTTGGCAGCCATTGATGTCGGGAAGCATGTGGTGGTGGAGTTTGGCTCGCAGTCCAACCTGCTGTCTTATATGCTGGCAACCAACGTGATTGCCCGCCGCATCCACGCCAGCTATGTACAAAAGGCGGAACGGTTTTTACAGAGCAAGAATCCCAGCGATCGCCCCCGTCAACTCATGATCACCATCGAAGAGGCCCACCGCTTCCTCGATCCGGCCACAGCGCGACAGACCATTTTTGGCACCATCGCCCGCGAAATGCGCAAATATTTCGTCACGCTGCTAGTGGTCGATCAGCGCCCTTCTGGCATTGACAACGAAGTCATGTCGCAAATTGGCACCCGCATCACTGCCCTGCTAAACGACGAAAAAGACATCGACGCCATCTTTACCGGCGTCTCGGGAGCCCAAAGTCTGCGATCGGTGCTGGCCAAGCTGGATTCTAAACAGCAGGCGCTAATCCTCGGTCACGCCACTCCCATGCCAGTAGTCGTGCGCACCCGCGCCTACGATGGTCAATTCTATGCCGAAGTCGGGGCCACTGCCTGGGACGAGATGCCCGATGAGCCGCTATTTAGGGCATCTGAAGCCGCCAAGGTTGATTTGGGGTTTTAGGATTGTCCTCCCTTCGACGTTTGCCACTGTTAGAATCTGAGCATTTAAGCAAGTTCCGTTGAGACGATAAATGAGCGTAACGATCGCCAAGTGGACATTAGATGAGTATCACCGCATGATTGCGGCGGGTCTGCTCGATCAGCGACGAGTAGAGCTGTTAAAAGGAGAAATCGTCGAAATGTCTCCTGAAGGAGAACCTCACGCCTACTTTAGTTCCGAAGCGGGAGAGTATTTAGCTCAACGATTAGGCGATCGCGCTTTGGTGCGACAGGCAAAGCCCATTACTTTGCCCAATCAATCAGAACCAGAACCGGATATCGCGATTGTGCAGCGTCTTGGACGTGAATATTTGAGCCACCATCCTTATCCAGAAAATATTTTTTGGCTGATTGAATATGCCGACTCTAGCCTAGACAAAGACCTACAAGTAAAAGCCCGAGTCTATGCTGAAATAGATATCGCCGAATATTGGGTAATTGATTTGCGACACCGCATTTTGATTATTTTTCGCCAGCCCAATGCCGCAATGTATCAATCTCGTGTTGAATATCAGACAGGTAACGTGGCGCCATTGTCCTTTCCAGATGTTGCGATCGCAGTAAATGCGCTCATCAATTGATACGCCCATGCATGCTCTCAGCCCTAGAGATCAATACTTGATCGAGACCGAACTGCACCAGCATTTTCTGTATGGCTTGCTTGGCAACACTTTTAGAGGTACCTGACGCCCAAAGCTCAAATTCATAGACCATGGGCTCACCCATCTTTCTCTAAAGCTGCCGATTGAACACTCCGCAACTAATACGTCAACAACTGCTTTAGAAGAGCATAGCTGTAGAGGCGGAAGCATCTTTTTTTCGCCCAAATCCAATTTTTGAGATGATAGTGAACCGCCCACTCTTCCCTAAAACTCTCTTACTTATCAGCTTTTCTTAATAAAAACTATTTAAGGCTTAAGAGTCCTAATTTAAGCTATTTTCACAGCTTGCAAGATATCCGCCGTGCGGTAGAGTGTTAAGCATTGTAATCAGTTCTCTAATAATCTAAGCCAATAGTTGCTAGTGCAACTTGGTTGAGCACATTCCCAAAACGCTTTCTCATGTACCTGTGAAAAGTTAAGTGTGTCTATCTTTAAGGGCAGCTTAGGGAGGGCTGATTTTTTATCTGAGGCTATGAATGACTGCTACTCTACCGCCGTCCTCTCGGACTATTTCTTCGGCAGAGCAACCGCCAGCGCTGCATAAGCTCAAACTCAGCGACATAATTCGCACACTTCCTAAATCATGCTTTGAAAAAGACTGGCGTAAAGCTTGGTTTTCCGTATTTATCACGCTTTTGAGTGTAGCGGCAGGTATTACCGCGATCGCCTATTCACCCTGGTTTTTATTGCCCTTTGCCTGGTTCTTTGCCGGCACGGCAGCCACTGGGCTCTTCGTTGTTGGCCACGACTGCGGTCACCGCTCTTTTTCCAAGCGCCGTTGGATCAATAACTGGGTTGGGCATTTGACCATGATGCCGCTGATCTACCCTTTTCATAGCTGGCGCATTTTACATAATCATCACCACACTCACACCAACAAGCTACACGTCGATAATGCTTGGGAACCGTGGACATTAGAGTCCTTTCAAGCAGCTCCAGGTTGGCTACAAGAAGGCTATCGATTATTGCGCACCAACTTTTGGTGGATTGGGTCAATCGCTCACTGGGCAATGCTGCATTTCAGCCTCAGCAATTTTATTGAACGCGATCGCCGAGCCGTCAGAACGTCCATCATTGTTGTTGTCCTTTTCGCCGTCATCTTTTTCCCCGCGATGTACCTAACGTTAGGGCTGTGGGGCATTGTCAAATTTTGGCTCATGCCGTGGCTAGGCTATCACTTTTGGATGAGCACATTTACGATTGTTCATCACACCATTCCCGAAATTCCCTTTCAGCTAGAAGATGATTGGTCACCGGTGGCGGCTCAACTGCAAGGAACTGTTCACTGCACCTATCCCAAATGGGTGGAAGTACTGTGTCACGACATTAATGTCCACGTGCCGCATCATATTTCAATGGCCATACCTTCTTATAATTTGCGACAGGCCCACGCTAGCCTGATGCAAAATTGGGGCGAACATATTCACGTCCGCCGCTTTTCATGGCAGTTGATGGTGCAGATTACTCGACAGTGTCACTTATATGACGCTATTGAAGCCTATCGCCCATTCTCTAGCCTACGATAGTCCTAATTGCCGCAAGGCTTCGCTTTATCAATGCAGTTAATCTTTGATTATTCCAGCGATCGCTGTAGGTTAAACGCTGATTTTTACAACTTACAGTGTTCGCCTGGATAATATGTACACTGCTAAAAATTTCGTGTTTCAATAGCCGCCCAACTTTTGAATCTCCACACATCAAATATATGCATTTTTTCAATATCACTGCTGATAAGTCATCAATTTCTTTTTAGAAAGAGACTCTTCAAAACTTTTTTAATCCTCTTAAATATTATTTAGCTGATGATGAACTTCTAACTGCAACTTGCAGCCTTATGCACAAATTTGTTCTGGCTGCAGTCGGGCAAATTCATGCTACTGCTCTTCCAAACTTCAACTACCGTGCAATTAAAATCTTCTTCCAACTCAAATGTCCGCTCAGCCACCAATGGCCACACGGCTCAGTCAAATGAATTACCTTTCACGATTAAAGATTTGCGAGCAGCGATTCCAGCTCAATGCTTCAAACCCTCTTTATGGCGATCGCTAGCCTACTTCTTTCTCGACATTGGCATTATTGCTGGCCTGTTAGCGACAGCAATTACTCTAAAAGCATGGTGGTTCTGGCCTATTTATTGGTTTGCTCAAGGCACGATGTTTTGGGCCTTATTTGTCGTCGGACACGACTGCGGTCACGGCTCATTTTCTCGGACTAAGTGGATCAATAACTTAGTCGGACATCTCAGCCACACGCCAATTTTGGTGCCTTTTCACGGCTGGCGCATCAGTCACCGTATCCATCATGCCAACACTGGCAACTTAGAGACTGACGAAAGTTGGTATCCCGTTACTGAAGCTAAATTTGATGAAATGAGCTGGCTAGAAAAGCTAGTACGTTTCTACGTACCTTTATTGGCTTATCCAATCTATTTGTTCCGGCGATCGCCCAGTCGTCCTGGCGGCTCCCACTTTTTGCCCGATAGCCCGCTGTTCAAACCTAGCGAAAAATGGGACGTACTTACTAGCACTGGCTGGTTAATCGCCATGGTGTCCCTGCTCATTGGCATTGGCTTACAAATTGGCTGGTTACCGCTGCTGGCTTACTACGGTGTTCCCTACGTCATCTTTGTAATGTGGCTCGACTTAGTCACTTATTTACACCACACCGAAGAAACGATTCCCTGGTACGCCAACGCAGACTGGTTCTTTCTAAAGGGAGCGTTGTCGACGATTGACCGTGACTACGGCATTTTCAACTCAATTCATCATCACATTGGCACCCACGTCGCTCACCATATTTTTTGGAATATTCCGCACTATCACCTGCAAACAGCTACTGAAGCGATCAAACCGGTACTGGGCAGCTACTATCGTCAGTCAACCGTCCCAATTTGGAAGAGCTTTTTACAGGCTTATCGTCGATGCCATTTTGTCGCCAATCAGGGATCGCCACTGTACTATCAGCAAGTCCGTAAGTAGCTGACATCATAACGAGAATACTGTCATTGACCTGATATTAAGAGCGCTGGATAAGCGCTCTTTTTTTATATGCGATCGCCCGGAAATTACTGTCGCGCTTGAGTATACGTAACGGAGCATGAGCTTTATTGATTGCCCCTGAGCGCCCCCCATGCTGAGCTGCCAATGATTTTTAGGATCTAATATCTTGGCAAAATACGCCATCAATTTCTGACAGGATTTCAGCAATCTATCCAGAGAAAATCTTAGTCTCCTAACGCCTAAAGCAGCCCTCTAAGCACTTGCAATAGAATGCGGTGCACCAGGTAAAACGTTTTCCAAGAAGAGCATTTATCAATCTAATCTGCTTTCACTGAAATGCAGACTGTACCGATTATCATGACTCATCTGCATAGCTTCATTTCGCGATCGCTGAGTCAGCAATCGCGAAATGAAATTAAAACGTTATTCATTAATTTTAGCCATGTCAGCAACCTGATGAAACAAAATCACTAGTCTCATACGACAACATCAGCTAGAGAAAATGACTCTTTTTGAGGTTAGAGATAACCGCTGGATGCAGCAATTTCTTAGTTCGCACTCCTTGACAACAGTTCATCAGAGAACTGCTTTGATAGTCATCATGACTAGACCCAGTGACAATTCTAAAATTGCGACTTTGAAAGAACCTGTTCACTCTTTAGTCAGCTAATTTGATGACCAAGATTATTTCAGCAAGCAGTATTTTGCCCTTGGCATTCCTGCGTGATTTTATTCCTGGTAGGTTGACCTGCCTCTTTTTAATTTTGAGTGATTAGCTAGGATATTTAACTTTTAGTCTACAGGCTCTCCCATGAATATTATTGAATCCGAACTGTCTGCTTTAGGCAGATCCTTGCGCCCCATCAGCAACCATTTGATGAAGCCAGCAGAAACCAGTGCCGATAAACGACGCATTTGGTATCAGGGCAACGAACCCTACTTCGACCTCCAGTTAGAAATCTTCGATCACAAAATTCTTTGGCTACAAATTACCCTGCGGGGCAAAGTTCTTTCTTGGCGATCGCCAAACTATTTGCAAACTGGCGAGACCAACGAACTGGACGTGCCCCCCGACATTGCCTACTATGCGGCCAGTAAAACCATTCGCGATGGTGCAGCAATTAATTGGCCACTGGTGCAAGCCATCGAAACCATGCTGGCAAGCCGGACAGACGACCATATCCTTACCCTAGTGCAGCAGCTTTTAGCCGATCAGCTAAAACATCATTCTGACACTGTCGAAGACTGAAGATTTAAGAGTCAACGATCGCACCAAGCGATTCTCAGCAGGTATTTGTCCAAGTCAGCATGACTATTTTGGTGATGCAGTCCACTTTCAGGCAAGTCGTTGCTCAATGCCGACAACCTGATGGAATAAGCACTATTTTATTTGCCTGCTCATAACCCTTTTAGAGAGTTGCCGTTGCTGGTAACGAGGACATAACAACAGGCCTCAAGAATAGACTGGCTGTATCACCGCATCCATCCCACTACCACGGACTACCTACCAGCGTAAAAGCGGCCCAATAATAAGGGTGTTGGGTATTGCCAAAGCGCAGATCTATGAGATCTTCTGGTAAAGGTTCCGAGTTGCTGCTCCAAGTCAAAACACCATCTTGTACGGTGACTTCGCCACGCAGCATAGCGAGCTGGGCCTGGCGCAGTGCTTCCGCTTTATAGGGCTGTTGACTGAGTTGAGTGTAGAACTCTGTCATTAATCCAGCGGTTTCTAGATCACTCACTTGCCAGAGTGACGCCAGTGCCGATTTAACACCAGCCTGTACGGCCAATCCCGCGAAACCAAGTTCAGCCGCAGCATCTCCCAAAGCCGTGCGGCAGGCACTCATGACCAGTAATTCCAGAGGGGGATTGTTGAGCTGGAGATCGCGAATTTGGTTAAGGCCTACACGTTGATCCCAAAATTGAATGTAGGAATTTTCTGGGCCGCCAGGACGAAACTCACCGTGGGTAGCCAAGTGTAGGATGCGATAGTCCGACTGCTGCCGGAGCGATACTAGCGTTTGAGGAGTAAAGGTTTCATTTAAGGTCTGTTCGCCGCGACGTAGATCCGTGGTGATGGTATTGAGCTCAAAGGGAACGGCAGGCAGATTGGGCTGATCAACAAATTGAGAAGCACCCATCGCCAAAACCGGCTCCTGGCGAACGTCCGTGTAGCGGGTATCGGTAAGGGCGAGACTGGGCATCAGGCCAACGGTGTAGTTTTCAATGATGAACTGTTCGCCATCATGAAGGGCAGCTAGGGGGAGCGATCGCAGTCCCGGCGCTAAAATCATTGAGATATGGCCAATCTCTTCGGCTGCCAGAACCGGTTCGATGGGATCAATCAGCCAATCATAGAGCGTCTGAGAATATCGCAGATAATCAGTGAAGCGGCGGCGAGTGCGATCAGTTAGTTCCATTTGCAAACTGCGAACGGCAGCAACCACTTTTTCGCGGGTTGCACCAGGTACTTCAAGCTGTTGCGGCTGGCCATCGGGGGTCACCACAACCAACTGTAAAATATCTGTCGGCTGGGGATTTTGTAACTGTTTGCGACCAGAATGTTGGGCCACTGTTGACCCGGCTGGACTAAACCGGGCGTACACCAACGCCGAGGAAGTGCCCACCTGCTGAGTCAGAGTCCGCAAAGTGGTTTGACTGGTCTCAAAATCAGGCTCGGGAATGATCGGCAAGTCGAAGTAGCTAACGAAATCTTCGCCATAGAACGAGTCTTCAAAAGCCCATTCGTCACCAGTCAAATTTTCCGCATCGTTGTCAAAGTCGCGATCACCCCCGCCCCGCCGTCGACCATCCCTTTCGAAATCGTCACCCTCTTCAAAATCATCGTCGCCCTCAAAATCATCACCCTCTTCAAAATCACCGTCACCGGAGTCGCGACGTCCGAGGCGGCGATCATCACGGCCATTGTCGTCGAAGTCATCTGGGCCGCCAAAATCGTCAGGACCT
>JBCCJU010000012.1:0-57270 GCA_039027715.1 Cyanobacteria bacterium P01_C01_bin.120 | reverse complement strand
TGACAGCGGCTTTGGAGTGCCCTGCTTCGAGGGCGGCGATCGCTTTCTGGCGCAGGTCGAGACTGTAGGCGGCGGGCATCGGCAGGAATCCAAACTTTTTATCTACTTTAACCGACCTGACCTTTATACGGATTGCTATAACTTACTCCATAGCTGCTTCATCTTTGGTGTTTCATCGGCATTTCAACCACGATCGCTTGGAAGAGGTTCGTGGCAGTGTTCAGATGACAGCGGTCACTGATCCCCCCTCTCCCCATTGCCTATGTTTACGCTTAAGGACGTTTTCTTTGCCTTTGTCGTGATCGCCATTTTGATTCTGGCCGGTCGCTACGTTAAACAGCGCCTTCGCTGGCTGCAAATGCTGTATTTGCCAGAATCAATCGTGGCAGGTGCCCTAGCGCTGATTCTGGGACCGCAAATTGTCGGGGCGATCGCCACCGCCATCTTCGGCGAAGGAACGCTGTTATCAGGCGGATTCTTTTCCGAACCAATTCGTACGGTTTGGTCGCAGTCAGCCGGTGTATTCATCAACATTGTCTTTGCGGCTCTGTTTTTAGGGGAATCCATTCCCAATCCCCGGGCCATCTGGAACAAAGCTGCCCCTCAAGTCGTGTTTGGCCAATCGCTAGCGTGGGGACAGTACGTCGTCGGCATTCTCGTCACGCTCGCTATTTTGATACCGCTATTTAATGTCGATCCCATGGCGGCGGCGCTGATTGAGATTGGCTTTGAGGGCGGACACGGAACTGCCGGCGGGATGGTTGAAACCTTTAGCGAATTAGGATACGCCGATGGGGCCGATTTAGCCCTGGGCTTGGCAACGGTGGGCATCGTCTCAGGCATTATTGCTGGTACTGCTTTGGCCGACTGGGGACGCCGCAAAGGTCATGTGCAGCACGGTTCAGCAGTTCTTTCCAAAGAGGCCGTTTCCGACTCGACCTACTCAGAAACGTCGGAGATGCAGGAGCGACGGGCCCATTTGTTCCGCGGACTGCTGATTGACCCGATTTCGATCAACTTTGGCCTGGTGGGCATTGCGATCGCGATCGGCTGGCTCATTCTCAACGCCCTAATTTGGGTTGAGTCCGTCACCTGGGGCCCCACCGGATTCGAAGTCATGACCTATGTACCGCTCTTTCCAATGGCGTTAATCGGCGGCATTGTGGTGCAGCTTGTGCTAGAGCGCCTGGGATTGGAACCCTTGGTGATTCGGCCCCTTATGCAAAACATTGCGGGCCTGGCCCTGGACGTCGTAGTAACGACGGCTTTGGCCTCGATTTCGCTACAGGTCATCGGCAGTAATCTGGGCGTTTTCGTGATTTTGAGCCTCGCCGGTATTGCCTGGAACGTCCTGTTTTTCCTATATTTTGCGCCTCGTATTTTTCCCGACTATTGGCTGGAAAAGGGAATTGGCGATTTGGGACAGTCCATGGGAGTCACAGCAACGGGTATTTTGCTAATGCGAATGGTCGATCCGGAAAGCCGCTCTGGAGCGTTTGAAAGTTTTGCTTATAAGCAGCTTTTCTTCGAACCGATCGTCGGCGGCGGGCTGTTTACTGCCGCAGCTCCCGCCCTGATTGCTCGCATTGGTCTAGGCAGCACGCTGCTGATCACAGGTGGGCTCCTGCTCTTCTGGCTGGCTATGGGATTCATTCTGATTCGCCAGCGTCAGCGGACGACGGCTCGCCGCCAAGCTTCTTCCTGAAGAGCTTTTCCTTTCCTGCTTCCCCGGCATTGACGATTTGAGGAGACTCAGATAATTGGCAAAGCTTGGTCAAACATTGGTATCTACATGGCAGCCCTAAATTCTCTAGGCGATGCGAAGGGGCATGCTGTCTGTAGGCGGCAACCTGTCAACGTGTTTGAAAAATGTTCTGTACCATCTGTTTGTCGCTGCGCTTGACCGCATTGTTTAGCTCCAGCATCTCGCCCGCGTCTAGCCGCCAGCCCAAAGCTCCCGTGTTTTGCTGGGCTTGTTCCAGCGTTTTGGCGCCGGGAATCGGAATAAAGCCTTGGCAGATGCACCAGTTCAGTGCCACTTGAGCCATAGTTTTCTCGCGATCGCGGGCGATCGCTGCCAAAGTATCCAGAACGGGCTTAACGCCGGGCAGCAGTTGCCGGAACAAAAAGCCCCGTAGCCCGCTGGGGAGCCGACCGCCGACGGCATATTTGCCTGTGAGAATCCCCAACGCGAGGGGACTGTAGGCAATCAGATAGATATCCAGTTCGTCACAGACTGCTTGAATGCCTAAATCAGTCATCGGGTAGGTCGAGAGCAGGGAATATTGCACTTGCAGGGTGGTGATGGGAATGCCGCGATCGCGAAAGCGCGGATAAATCTGCCGCAGTCGTCGTGGCCCAAAATTTGATAATCCTATGCCTTTAACCTGTTTTTGCTCCACCAAATCTGCCAGGCCATCGAGCAGTGGCCCCTCTTGCCAGGGGGCATAGTTGGCAGTCGACCAGTGGAGCTGTGCCAAATCGACCGGCCGCCCAAACCGCTGTGCCGAAGCCGCACAGGCCCGCTGCATGGCGCCGCGCGTTAATCGCCAGGGATAGGCGGCTAGCTTCGTTGCCAGACAAAGGCGATCTCGATTTTCGCCGTTATAGGCTTGAGCAAATTGCCCCAGCAGCGATTCGCTGCGGCCATTCAGTCGCCCCGTGCCATAGGAATCGCCGGTATCGAACAGCGTCACTCCTTGACTCATGCAGTGATCAAACACAGTCTGCAGTTCAGCGTCCATTTCGGGAGTGTAGCCCCACAGCAGGCGATTACCCCAGGCCCAGGTGCCGCAGCCCATTTCCGGCAGGGCGATCGCTGGTGATTGGGACGCTTGAATTGTTGTAGCCATCGGTGCGAACCCCGCAAACCCATCTGGCATGTAGGATAGGCGAAATTGGCATCGCAGAAAAATCCAGACTATTCCGGCAGAATCCAGGTGTCTTTGGAACCGCCGCCTTGAGAAGAATTGACGACGAGCTCACCCGCTTCAAGCGCCACCCGCGTCAGACCACCGGGATAAACATAAATGTCATCGCCCTGGTGGATGATGAAAGGGCGCAGATCGGTGTGACGCGGCGCTAGTTTGCCATCAATAATGGTTGGAATCTGCGACAGCGTTAGTGTCGGCTGGGCCATGTAGCCGCGAGGCTGGTCGCGAATTTTGTCAGCAAAGGTAGCGCGCTCTTCAGCGGTGGAATGGATGCCAAACAGCATATCCTGGCCCCCCTCTGCACTGGCTGACTTCACCACTAATTCGTCCAGATGATCGAGCACATATTGGCGATCGCGATCGCGCCAGCAAAGGTAGGTAGGCACATTAGGCAGCAGGGGCTCGGCGTCTAGATAAAAGCGAATAATATCGGGCACGTAGCCGTAAATAACTTTATCGTCAGCAATGCCCGCTCCTAGGGTATTGGCAAAAGCGAGCTGGCCCTGCTGGCAAAGCTCAATAATGGCGGCCAGACTGTCAGCTGTGCCATTGCCGAGATCAAGGTCCTGCAAAAGTTCGGTATCACAGCGGCGATATAAACCGGCCAGTCGCTGCCAACCGCGATCGCTATGAAAATGCAGCGCTCCCTCTCGAATGGCTAAGTCCTTAGCCTCGATTAGGGGAATCTGCATCTGCTCGGCCAGGGTCTGATGTTCAAAATAAGAGGAAATTTCTGGCCCCCGAGTCAAGATGGCGACGGTCCCTTGAGCGGCCTGCTGAAAACTCTCTAGCCCGATCTGCAGTTGATGAGCATAGTCATCAACTGGCTGCGGCTGCATTGTTTCGAGCAGTTGAGGCGCGACCCGCTGCATCGCCTGTCGGTTTTTGAGCACGTAGGCAATACCCGAAGGATCCCGCACGTTGTCCTCAAGTACACACCATTGACCTTGGCGATCGCGAACTAAGTCAATTCCGCTGACGTGACACCAGACATCTTGGGGGGGGCGCAGCCCGCGACAAATCGGTAAATAGCGCTTTGCCGATTCAATCACCTCTAAGGGAATCACTTCGTCTCGGCAAATTTCTTGATCGCCATACACGTCAGCACAGAATAAATTGAGCGCTGCGATTCGCTGTTTGAGACCCGCCGACAGCGTTTGCCATTCGGCCTGTGAAATTAACCGAGGCACTGGGTCGAAGGGCAACGTCTGAGTTTCACCGTGAACTGTCGTAAACGTTGCCCCCAGATCATCCAAAACCGCCTGAGCATCAGCACTGCTTTGAGCTAACTCTTGAGATGATTTTTGCTGCAGCCACTGGACGACGGGTTCGGCTAAAGAGCGGCAATCTCCATCCGCAGAAACATATTCATCAAAGACGTTTTGGGGGCTGTATGCGTCAAATTTCATCGTCATGCCGGCTAAACTGCTGTCCTTCAATCAGCAGCATCTGACTGATTGAGCAAACTAACTGTTCACAATGGGCAGATGGCGGCTGGCGGCTGGCGGCTGGCGAAATAGCCCGGCACTTTTATAGAGATAGCAGCGTCGCGCGCGGCGCAAACATTCGCCGTGGTTAAAACTATTGAGAGACGTTACAAAAAGATTTGCCACTTATTCAATTAGGGCACGTCATCAGTTAGAGCCAGAATGCCTGCGGGTAAGCCTTGCCGCGCTCGCTCTGCAAAACAAGCCAGGGGCTGAAACGCTTTCAGAATAAGGATCTGACCGCTAAATGATGCCAGCCCCTTAGCAGGTAGCCCCACAGTCAACCGCCCTGCGAGGATAACTTCGCCACAGCGAAACCTATCGCCGCCACATCGGTCTTTTTCTTCGTGAAGATCTCCCTAGGTGTCACGCAAACGAAATGGTAGGCTCTAAACATTAGTTGTGTTGATATTCCTATCGAGGGGATTGAGTTGATGAAACGTTTGCTGTTGGGCCTGGTGTTGTCGCTAGGAATGCTGTTAAGCACTTGGATGGGCGCTGTACAGTCCGCTAATGCGGCTGCCTGGCCTCAAGTATGGCGATCATCCACATTAGCCGAAGAAATTCGCAATGCCGTAGACGATAAACTCGCTACCGAGTACGGTTCTAAACTAGATTTGAACAATGCCAATGTTCAGGCGTTTGTGAAGTACAAGGGCATGTATCCGACTATCGCCGGTAAAATTCTGAAAAATGCGCCCTTCGAAGCCGTGGAAGACGTGTTGGAAATTCCTGGCCTAAGCGATCGCGAACGCGACATTATTGAATCTAACCTCAGTTCCTTTACCGTTACCCCGCCTGATCCGGCCTTTGTTGAAGGGGCCGACCGTTACAACAATGGCGTTTACAGGTAACTTCATTGGCATCGTGGATAAGCAAACATGGGAATAGCAAAAGCCGATAGGGATGCTGCATCTCTGTCGGTCTTTTTATAAAAATTCCAGTTCTCAAAGCATTAAAAGTTTGATTGATGACGGCTTCTGGGAACTGTCATCTGGCTGTGTAACGCTGTTGCAGCCAGACTTGTAACATCCAGACTTATAAAGTTGGAGCAGGTGCAGTAATCCAATTCCGCAGGGTTGCTAGCATTAACGGATGACGCGCCTCAAGCAGGCCCGGTCAGATACCGCTTAGGTGAGGGAAGAGCTTTGCCAATTGAACCATTTGATGTCTTGGTAATTGGCAGCGGCGCTGCTGGGCTGTATGCAGCACTCTGTCTACCAGCAGCCTACCGCGTAGGTTTGATCACGAAAGATGGGCTGAGTCAATCCGCCAGTGATTGGGCGCAGGGTGGTATTGCCGCGGCGATCGCCCCCGAAGATTCTCCCCAACTGCACCTCGAAGATACTCTACAGGCCGGGGCTGGACTTTGCGAACTGGCTGCAGTGCAGCAGTTGGTCGAGCAGGGAGCTGACTGTATTCGCTCACTCGTGAAATTTGGGGTGCCCTTTGATCGGGCCCAGGGGGAATTGGCCATGACCTTAGAAGCGGCTCATTCGCGCAAGCGAGTGCTGCATGCCGCTGATGCCACTGGCCGAGCCGTCGTGAGCACCCTCGCCGCCGCCGTACGACAGCAGGCCAACATTACTGTTTTTGAGCGCACTTTGGTTTTGGACCTGTGGCAAGCAGGCGATCGCTGTCAGGGGGCGATTGTTGCCCATCAGCACAGAATTTCCTGGTGGCCAGCCAAGGCCGTTGTTTTAGCGACTGGTGGGGGCGGGCAAGTGTTTTCCCAGACCACTAACCCGCCCGCCAGCACCGGTGACGGCGTGGCAATGGCCTGGCGGATTGGCGCTCAGCTGCGGGATCTAGAGTTTTTTCAGTTTCATCCCACGGCCCTCAAAGTTGAGGGGGCACCGCGTTTTTTAATCAGCGAAGCGGTCCGCGGTGAGGGGGCTCATTTAATTGACGTCAAGGGCCGCCGCTTTGCGTTTGATTATCATCCCAAAGGTGAACTGGCTCCTCGCGATGTGGTCAGCCGCGCTATTTATCAACATCTGCTCACCCAAGCTGGCGGTAGCTCTGGCAATGTTTGGCTAGACTTACGCCCCATTCCAACCACACAAATACAGTATCGCTTTCCCAACATTATCAAGGTCTGTCGACAGTGGGGCATCGACCCCTTACAGCAGCCCATTCCCGTATCGCCAGCGGCCCATTATTGGATGGGAGGTGTCATCACTGATCGCCACAGCCGCTCCACATTGTCACATCTCTATTGCGTTGGCGAAACTGCCAGCACGGGGGTTCATGGTGCCAACCGTTTAGCCAGCAACTCGCTGTTAGAATGCCTGGTCTATGGTCGCCAGCTGCAATTTTTACAGCTGGCTGAGGAAATGGCTGCTCCCGTTTCTTGGCCGCAAACGTCGGCTTTCAAAATCACTGTGTCGGCCTCGGAAACGCTGATGCTGGAAACTATTCGCATGCAGTTGCCTGCTTTAGTCTGGCAGGGTGCCGGCATCAGTCGTCAAGCCGCCGCGATCACTGCTGCCAGCACCCAAATTGCCGAACTGCGATCGCACTTCTACGCGCTAGATATTTCACAGCAGCTAATGGTTGGTTTGCAATCGCCAGTAGAAGGGCTCTGTGCGATCGCGCCAGAAATTCTGCGCCTTTGGTGCGAAACTCGTAATCTGCTCGATTTAGCTCACCTGACGCTGAAAAGTGCCCTGTTTCGCCCGGAGAGTCGGGGCGGCCACCATCGAGAAGACTTCCCAGAAACGGTAGTCGCTTGGCAGGTTCATACTTTGGTTCAGGGCGATCGTTGGTGGCGCTCAGCGCCAGTGGGCTCAAACTCTTCTCTCGTGAGCTGAGGCGCGCCTCCTTTAGGCAGCGCGAAAAACCGGCAGCGTGAAATAAAATTGACTGCCCTCGCCAGGAATTGATTCCGCCCAAATTTGCCCATAATGGGCTCGAATAATGCGACGGCAGAGCGCCAAGCCAATGCCATAGCCGTCCTTGGCTTCATCACGCTTTAGCCGAAAACTATCTTCAAAGATTTTTTCGTGCTTTTCCTGGGGGATGCCAGGCCCAGTATCTTTCACGCAAATTTGTATTTTCTGAGTCGTGCGGTGAAGTGCCGAGATATATAGATCACCACCACTGGGCGTATATTTAATAGCGTTATCCAATAGGTTTGAGAGCACCCGCTGAATTTGGCTAGGGTCAACGTAAACTAGCGGCAAGTCTTGGGGGATATCCACGTCAAGCGCCTGGGATTTAGCCTCAAATTTATTGCGCATGGAGGCTAAAGTTTCTACAAATAGACCATTGAATGAGGTCGCTTGCGGCTGAATTTGCAAATCAGCTGCCGCGCCTTTGGCCGTCTGCAGAATGTCCGAGATCATCCGGTCCATCGCCCAAATCTGGGTTTTGGCATGGCGCAATAGCTGGGCAGTCAGCTTCGGTGAGAGCGATCGCTTATCGTCGGTGGCTTTCTCCCCATAGCCCAGTTCTAGGGTTTCCACTGCAATAGACGCTGCTGTCAGCGGGTTTCGCAGGTCGTGAGCTAGCATCGCCACAATCCGATTTTTAAACTGAAGCTGCGCCTCCAGATCTTCTTTCTCTTGCTTAAGGCGAAAAATATCATCCGAGAGCTTCATCACCTCAATCGAATGAGTCAACTCACCACCACCGGACGACGCTGCTATCGCAACATTGTCTCCAGATGATTTTTTGTCTTGGGCCGCCTGCAAAGCCGCCATTTCCCGCTGCCAGTGAGGCCACCACTGGTCCAACTGAGAAAGCAGATTGCTGCCAGAAATTACCTGTTGTTTACCTGGCGCAAACTTCACCAATGCCGGCGTTGCGATTAATCGAAAATGCTCAACTAAATAGGGCTGTTCACTGACATCCACCACATCTAGTGAGAAAACCTGCTCTAATTCATGCGTCTTTAAGTGCTGACGCAATCGCTGCACATACTCTCCAGAGCTAGGGCGCTTGTCAATGAAAAGCAGCAGCTTGATAGAGATTTGATTAGCGGCGGATTTATCGTTGAGATTACTCATCTCGTCTTCAAGGCCAATTTAACGGCATGCTTTCCTGTATAGGATATCGCGAAAGCCCTCCAAATCAGCACTTTTAGACATTTACAAAGAAAAGCTTAAAAAGTATTTGGCTGCTCAAAGCTCGAATTGACAGGCAGATGTAGTCCGCACTGACAGGTGAACTGAAAGGACATTGAGATAAAACCCGATACAGCCCGGTGATGTATTGAGTAATTCAGGGCTGATCGAGTTCGAGCAGAGCGGCATACCGCGCCAAACTCCAGCAATGCTGCTGACTGATTGAATTCTCTTCAATTCTTTCGGTCGAGGCGAAGTCGATCTACAATCATTAGTGTATTGATTAATTATTGTTAAGGGTTTGCTCAATGATTGTGTACTTCGCCCTTGGGCTTGTTGCTGTTTTGCTAGTGATTGGTGTGGTTATTTACCTAGCGACGCCGCGGACTTACGAATCCTCAAATACAGTTGCTAATTCCTACGACCAGTGGACCCAAGATGGCATTTTGGAATATTACTGGGGCGAACACATTCACTTAGGCCATTATGGTTCTCCGCCGCGCCGCAAAGATTTCTTAAAGGCTAAATCTGATTTCGTTCATGAAATGGTGCGCTGGGCTGGACTCGACACTCTTCCCAGGGGAACAACAGTCTTGGACGTCGGCTGCGGTATTGGTGGCAGCACTCGAATTCTAGCTCGCGACTATGGTTTTGCCTCGACTGGTATTACTATCAGTCCGCAGCAGGTCAAGCGCGCGCGTTCGTTAACGCCTGATGGCCTTACTGCACAATTCCAGGTAGATGACGCGCTGGCTCTGTCCTTTCCCGATAACAGCTTTGATGTTGTCTGGTCCATTGAAGCGGGTCCCCACATGCCCGATAAGGTCAGATATGGTCAAGAGATGCTGCGCGTTCTCAAGCCTGGCGGCATCTTGGTAGTTGCTGATTGGAATCAGCGGGACGATCGCCGTGAACCTCTGAACTTCTGGGAAAAACCAGTAATGCGTCAGCTTTTAGATCAGTGGTCACATCCTTCCTTTTCCAGTATTGAAGGCTTCTCAGAGCAGCTAGAGGCTACTGGATTAGTAGATGGCCAGGTGATTACGGCCGATTGGACTCAGGAAACTTTGCCTTCTTGGCTAGATTCCATCTGGCAGGGCATTGTTCGACCTAAAGGGTTGATTAAGTTTGGCTTTTCTGGATTTATCAAGTCTCTGCGGGAAGTGCCCACCATGCTGCTAATGCGTTTGGCGTTTGGCGCTGGTCTCTGTCGCTTTGGCATGTTCAAAGCGAGAAAAGCGAGTGCTATTACCTTGTCTCGTGATGCAGCCCGTGGCGAAGTGCTGAAGGCTTAAGCACCGTTGTTTCCGTAGGAGCCTTTTGCGAATAGCCAAATTTGGCTACGCAAAAGGCTTTTGTTCGTTACAGATAAAGTGTCATAGCGCTGCGAACCCGTAAAAATCGCGTTACATTCAAATTAACTCTGCTGGAATAAAATTACAGAACCTTCTTGTGATACAGGATTTGTCATTTCCCGATAGCTTGACTGCCAAAACTGCGCATAGTTGTGACGTGGCCATCATTGGCGGTGGCATTGTCGGTGCCACCCTTGCCGCTGCTTTACGAGCTTCTGGCCTCTCAATTGTCCTAATTGAGGCTCAGACTAAGGAGGGGGCGATCGCTCGAGAGCGTGGTTATGCCTTATCTCCCTTGTCTGGTCAAATTTTTGAAAATATTGGGGTCTGGGACAAAATCTTTCCCTACATTGGCAAATATCAGCATATTTATTTATCAGATGCCGATAATCCGCGCTTAGTAAAATTTCAGCCCCAGGATTTGGGTAGGAAATATCTAGGGTACGTGGGCGAACATCGGATTATGCTGCGGGCTCTGCAAGAGTTCATTGATGCTGAATGTCAGAATGTGCGCTGGCTGTATGCTGCTCGCCCGACTCAAGTGACCTATGGAGCCGCTGCTGCCATCATTGATTTAGACGTTGATGGACAGCCCTATCAGGTGCAGACGCGGTTGGTGATCGGTGCTGATGGTCCGCGATCGCACGTACGTCAGAGTGCCGGTATCAAAACTTGGGGCTGGAAGTATTGGCAATCGTGTCTGACCTTTATGATCACTCACGAAACTCCTCGCAATGACATCGCGTTTGAGCGATTTTGGCCAGATGGACCGATGGGCGTTTTACCCTTGGCCGGCAATCGCTATCACATTGTATGGACAGCTCCCCATGCCGAAGCCAAAGCTCTACAGAATTTAGATGAAACTGACTTTCTTACAGAGCTGGAATACTACACCGGCGGTTTTTTGGGCAAACCCAAGTTGAACAGCGATCGCCTTGTATTTCCGGTACAGCTTTTTCAAAGCAAACACTACGTCCGGCATCGGCTGGCACTAATCGGCGATGCGGCTCATCGCTGCCATCCTGTTGCTGGACAAGGGCTTAACCTAGGTATTCGTGATGCGGCAGCCTTGGCTCAAGTGCTGACTAAAGCTCACGCCCAGGGTAAAGACGTTGGTGATTTACGGATTCTGCGACGATATCAGCGCTGGCGCAAGGTTGAAAACTTAGCGATTTTAGGCTTTACCGATTTTTTAGACCGGATGTTTTCGAACAACTGGTGGCCTATTGTCAGAGTTCGGCGATTAGGGCTATGGGGCCTGCGCAACGTGCCTTTCTTAAAGATTTTGGCTTTGAAGTTTATGACAGGCTTTTGGGGACGTCGTCCTAAGTTAGGCAAAGGCTAAAGTTTGAAAAGCCAATCAAAAGGTTAGAAGAGATGTACGTCTAGAGTGGCTAAATGTAGCCAGAACATACTGACTGTGAGTCTCTAACAAACACCATTGTTAAACGCATTCCAGGATACGTAAATCTCAAAACGCAAAAATTTAGCCTTGGCTCTTTAGGATTCAGCTTGGGAAAAATCGGCTTGGCAAGTAGATAAAATAGCCATCTCTGTTTCTCGGAGAGCACCAAGATTGTGGAAGCCATCCAGCTGTAAATTCACTGCAGAATAGTTTGCTGTCGCAATGGGGTCGTCATCTGCAATAAGCGCGATCTCGTAACCATAAACTTCTTGGGTATAGCTGTTGGTGATTTGCAGCGCTAGCTCTCGGTCAGTAAGCTGACCTTGAAAGCAATCAAAAGAAGACTGCGGCATAAATAATGCACCAATCAACTTGGTATCCTGTGCCTGAAAAACTAGGTATGCGGCTCCCGGCACATCAGGCTCAGCAACCGCACCGTAAAAATAAAGACCGTCTTCAATCGAACTGTCAGATGTAACAGTGGAAGTTGTTGCATCTGCGATCGCACTGTCTACCAAATTAGGAGTTGCTTGCACTGTAGTCGTCCACAGCAAGCTACTGGCGGCTCCCCACAAAAATAATTGTCGATAATTTATTTTCAGAGAATAGCTTTTGAGAGAAGACTTAGCAGAGTTTTCTAAAGCTTTATGTAGATATACACCGATACCCATTGCGACCTAACCTCTTACGTATCTATTCACTTTTTATGGCGGTTACAGAAATCAAAAAACTTCTATGTACACATTAGAGGACGGTTTGCTGTCGCAAACACGACATTACCAAGAGCGTAATATCTCTTTGTATCAAACTGCTGGAGTTGTCTGTCTAGAGGCCGTTGAAGCTACAGAGCCAGCTTTTTACTAATTTCTTCAAATCTAGCTGTTGGCACTGGCCATCAGTTGGGGCGGGGGACAGCCTCTCAAGTGGGACATTCAGATTCGCGATCGCATTCAAAATTAGAGCCAGAAGCTCACTTAAACGAGCATGATCATGCTCGCTATAGCTTCAATTTTAGGGACTGAGTCCTCTGTTGCCGCAGTATTAATACTGGTTCTCCTTCAGAGCCCAGAGGTTGAAACTAAAAACGGTGGGAGGAAAACAGTTTCGTTATCCATAATCGAAAATCGAGAATTGACATAAGCTGTCAAGTGCTCACAGCTTTGACAAAACTGATGCCGCTCAACCAGCGGCAAATGTGCTGCCAGTTGAGCGGCACGGCTCTTTCTGAAATTTAGCGCTACGGAGAATTCTTGGCGATCTCAATAAAGTCACCACGAACTGCCGGCCTTACTACTTGGCATTAAATATACGATGACAAAAACTGATCCCTCATCACTGTAATGGCGGCAGTGTCGGAATCGCCGCTAGATCTTGAGGAGTCGCTGGTTCAGCCGCAGGGTCTTCTGGCGAGCCCATATTGGCACCCACCGGCAGCGCAATTTCCTGCCCTCGTTCTTCTAAAATCACAACAGGGGCCGTACCAGAACGATTTTCAATCCTTTTAACGAGGACAGAGCCGTTGGCAATGCGCTCGCCCACCTGAACATAGCGACTCGTCGGCTCATTAGGCGCCTTAACAATGGCATAAGTTTTACCATCAACGCTGGCTACCCCAGTTATCTGCACCTGAGAGGCGATCACCGTTGGTTCCGGCAGGTCAGGTAAGGGCTCATTTGGTGAAGGCTGGGCATTACCACCATTCGGCTGAGTGCCACCCGCTCCCTGATTATTAGGCGCAGCAGGACGGGCATTGCCGCCGCCTGCCTGATTAGGATTATTCCCGTTGCCATTATTACCATCACCGCCGTTTTCTGGTGCCGGAGGAGTTGGCCTTGGCGGTGGAGCAATGGGAACAAAAGCGTAAGGATCAGAGCGCTCGCGATCAATCTCGTTGAACCGCTCGTTGGAATCAGTCGAAGGCAAAAGTTCAGCCCGGGCAACTTCGGCGGCGGTTGGCAGCCCTGGCAGCGTCGCGTCTTCGAACAAATCGCCGTCGTTTTCTGCTTCCGATGGCACTTCAACCGAACCATCTTCATTAACAACAGCTTCCTCATCTGATGCCGACGGATCAGCTTCTAAAGTGAAATCGTCTGACGCTTGCTGATCCGCATCGCGACCTGCAAGGAGTCTTAAACCACCGAGTGGAATTGGCACAACCATTGCTAACAGCCCTAACAAACTCATAATCAAGCTGTTGCGAGCCCATTTGCGCCGATTCCAAAACTTGATACAAAAGACGAGAAGAGCAAAAGGAACAAGAAGAGCCAGTAATCCCCAGACCGTATTGACGCGAAAGGCATCAACGATACCAATAATGCCTCCAATCGTGGCCAATAAGGCTCCTAAGAAAAACAGCAAGATCAACAAAGTGACGCCCATTGCCTGGCCTCCTCACCATCTGTGGGTAATGCCCCTCAACAATAGCTCAATTCCTAGGAGATGGAACGCCTTGAGCTATTTCGTCTTCTGAAGAGGTGAGCATGAGACTTTGTAAATGTTTTAAACCTTGTTTGACTCGCCGGGAAACCGTTACTGAACTAATTCCTAAACGCTCAGCCGTTTCTTTTTGAGTTAAGTCTTGCAGAAAGACAAATTCCAGAATGTTGCGAGTGCGTTCTTCAAGCTGCTGGAGTGCTTGATGTAATCGAATGCGATCTTCTTCTGCTAATTGAAAGCTGCGATATTTAGGATCAGGCAGCATATCAGATAGAGACGCGGAATCCGCTTCCTCATCTAAAACCGGTGCATCCAGACTAAGCAGAGAACGATTGCGAATAGCGAGTTTTACCTCACTCCATTCGGCTAAAGAAATTTCCAAATGATTAGCGATTTCCAGCTCTGTTGGTTGTCGGTTTAGCTGTATACGCAGAGCGTTTACTGCCTGCCGCGACTGATGCGCTAGGCTTTGCCATTTCCGAGGAATGCGTACAGTAGCGCTGCGATCTCGCAAGTAATGCTGAATTTCGCCGCGAATGTAAGGAATCGCAAACGAGCTGAAGGCAAATCCTTTCGCTAATTCAAACCGTTCAATTGCTCGGATCAAGCCTAAACTGCCGACTTGCATCAGATCATCAAACGACTCATCGGATTGCCGAATCCAACGATGCGCTTCTCGCCGAACCAAGCCCAAATTAAGTTTGACCAGCCGGTTACGGATTTCTGGTTGCTGAGTTTGTTGGTAGCGCTGCAGCAGTTCAGCCGTTTCGCCTTTTAGCTCTGAATGAAGATTTTGAAGGGCCATACTGAATCCCGTGACGATTTAATTACCTGCAAACTCGGCAGTAATAAGCTTTTTTCCCTGAATAATCTAGCGCTTTCAATACGGTTCAGTAGATGCTTGTATTAATTTACCGTATGCGCTGCACTGCCAAACACCCTCCCCTTAACACTAAGCAGCGGCTTTATGGTCAACAACGTTGTTATTACTGATTCCGGATTGAGGGGCAAACCGTCTGTAAATAGAATATTGGCCTCCTTATTTTCCTAATGCAGCGCCGCTATCGAGTAGCGAGCTTTGTCTGAAATAGGCTTTGGACGCGGCTCCAGGCGTCTGCTGCTGCCGCTGGATGATAGCTGTTACGGCGATCGCAGAAAAATCCGTGGGTCGCTTCTGAGTATCGGTAAATACGGTGATCTACCTGATGCTGCTTTAGGACAGCTTCAATTTCGTCCACCTCAGCGGTCGTGATCAGGGGATCCTGCATACCAAAAAACGCGAATATCGTGCCTTGAATTTCGCCGGTGCGACTTAGGGTAGGGGCACCACCCCCTGGAGTGAATTGACCAATCCCCGCGCCATAGAAGCTGGCGGTGGCTTGGATGGCAGGCAGGGTCGCTGCGAGATAGGCCACATGGCCCCCAAAACAAAAGCCAATACAGCCTACCGCTTTTGCCGCCTCAAAGTGCTGCTGTCCATAATCAATCGCCCCTTGAATATCACTCAGCAGCTCTTTAGCTTGGGTGCCGTTTTTGTATTGACGCCCTTGTTCGAGATCGGCGGCATCGTAGCCTACCTCAAAACCAGGGGCTTGGCGATGATAGATATGAGGAGCAATCGCGATGTAGCCAGCGTGGGCCAGGCGATTGCTCACTTCCCGAATATGGTCATTAACGCCAAACACCTCTTGGATGACGACCACAATCGGGCACTGGGATGAGGCCGCGGGATGGGCTAAATAGGCCGGAATTTGCTGGCCCTGACTGGAAAAATGGATGGTGTGAGTTTGGATGGATTCGGCAGCCGCCATGGTTTTAATTGAGTAAATCTGCAGCTAACGTTTTACATTAAAACCTGATGTCAAATGAGCCTGATTGAGATTATGACTCTGCGAGCCATTGGAGTGATTGAGACCCGTGGCATGCCCAACGCCTTGATAATTGCCGACATTATGGGCAAAGCAGCTGATGTTGAAATCTTGGGGTTTGAAAATATCGATGCTGGACGTATCAGCATCATCATTCGAGGCGTAACGGGAGCCGTGCAGGCGGCGATCGCGGCGGCTACCCGTCAGACAATAGCGGCTTCGGGATTGTTGGGGTATCACATTGTGCCTTGCCCGGATGAAGCCGTCGATATCATGACTTTAATTGGTCGCAGCCGGCATCCTTTGCAGCCAGATGGCGTGGAATGGCTCGATGACTGAAACTATAGCTTTAGCCGTTTAGGCTAATGCCCCCGCCCATATTTTGGATGCCTGGTCCTCAGCTAAATGGCTTGCCGTCTTATTTTAAGGAACGGACATGGCCACAATGCTGGTAAATAGTGGCTGTTATCATCTGGCGGTTCAATCTTCAGGGGCGAAGCAGTTTTGTCCTTGCGCTGACTCTATGCAATCCGCGTAAAGTAAGGTTGATTGTCTAAGCTTTATGCAATCAATTGATGACGCGCTTGGCCAAGCCAGACAAAAAAGTGTCACATTTTGTTGAATTTACATTAATAATCCGACTGAGTGATTCAGCCTTATGTGAGGAAGGCTGATGGTGTCGTCGTTGATGATGCTCGGCTTCGGATACTCCACCCACTGCTGAGGCATTCATTGGGAGAGCTCACTGTGCTTAAATTTCACATTCAAACTGACAGCGAAATCCCGGCATCAACGCAACTGTATGATCAACTCTGGTTTGCGATCGCCTCGCGTCAGTTTCCCCCGGGCTATCGCCTGCCCAGTACGCGACAGTTGGCGATGCAGACGGGACTGCATCGCAATACGATCAGCAAAGTGTATCGTCAGTTGGAAGAGGCGGGCGTGGTTGAAGCCCAGCCGGGCTCTGGAATTTATGTGCGAGCGCACTCCACGGTGGAGAGTTCGCGACCGCATTTAAGTTTATGGGACAAATTTCCCAAGGCTCGCAAAGTGGTTGAAGACGTGCTGGACGAACTGTTGCGTCAGGGCTGCTCATTGAACCAGGCGCGAGAATTGTTTTTTGCCGAAGTTGACTGGCGTTTACGCTGTAGCGCCCGAGTGTTGGTCACGGTGCAAAAACAGGACTTGGGGGCCGGTGAGCTAATTGTGCGAGAGCTGGAAGCGGCTCTCCATATTCCTGTACAGCTGGTGGCGCTGGAAGATTTAGAGGACATTTTGGCGCAGACGCGCTCGGGAACAGTGGTCACTAGTCGCTACTTTTTAGCCGAGGCTGAAGCGATCGCGGGTCCTAAATCAGTGCGAGTGATTCCCATTGATATTTACGACTACAGCCGGGAATTGGGGCTGTTGAAAGAACTGCCGCAGGATACCTGTTTGGGCATGGTGAGCTTGAGCTCAGGAATTCTGCGGGCAGCCGAAGTCATTGCCTACAGCCTGAGAGGTGAAGACGTATTGGTGATGACGGCTCAGACTGAGGATGCTTACAAGCTCAATGCCCTAGTGCGCAGTTCACAAACTATTGTGGTTTTTGACCAAACCAGCCTGCCAGCCGTCAAGCAGGCGATCGCCAGTGCCCGCGAAGATTTAATCCGAGCGCCACAGATTGTGGTGTGTGAAAATTACATTGGCGAAAAATCAATCAATTTGTTGAAGCGAGAATTAGGCCTCGACAGCTGAATATTGCGGGCTTAGGTCGGCAGTGTCAGTTGTGAAGCCACCTTAAAAGATTGGCGATGCTGGGGTGATTTTCCGAGTTGAGCGATGGCGGCTCGATGTCGGGCACTGCCATAGCCCTTATTAGAGGCCAGATCATAGCCAGGGTAGCGACGGTCGAGCCGAACAATCAGCGTGTCGCGCCAAACTTTAGCCAGGATACTGGCAGCAGCGATCGCCATTTGGCTTTGGTCACCTTTGACGATGGTTTGCTGAGGAATTTCTAAATCTGGAATGCGCTGATTGCCGTCGATTAGACAGAGTTCGGGGCGTACGGTTAGGCGCCCAATCGCTCGCCGCATGGCTAATAAGGAAGCCTGCAGAATGTTTAGACGATCGATTTCGCGAGCGCTGGCCCAGCCAATGGCATAGGTCACAGCCTGCGCTTGAATGCAGGGCACCAGGGCGGCCCGTCGCTGAGCCGTTAGCCGCTTACTGTCAGTAACGCCGAGAGTGGCTAAATAATCGGTTGCCTTCGCGTCAAGAACCGTTGCACCAGCCACCACTGGGCCAAATAAAGCACCTCGCCCGACCTCGTCGACCCCAGCGATGATGATAGGGCGGGCATTCGTGGTCGAAACCATGATTAAACCACCGGGCTCAGCTGTTGGCGCTACCCCTCATCGCCATTAGCGGATGACCGACGACGACGGCGACGGCGAGTTTTTGGCGCGGCGTCAGTTGCTTCATCAGCGGCGTCCTCATCAGCCGACAAGTCACTATCTTCAGCCAGCTCGGCGGTTGCCGTCATGGGGTCAGCAGATTCGGACGCTTCAGCGTCTGATGCAGCGATATCCTCAGAGTCATCTGCCACCAAGGTTGCCGTAGCTTTGTCAGTAGCCTTGGTGGTTGTACCGCTGGACGAGTCGTCCGTTGACTTTTCCGCCAGCTTTGGAGCTTCGCCGGGTAATACCACCTGCACAATAGTATTTTTGGCGTCCTTAACTTCTTTGGTGCTCAGAACCAACGGCGAAATGCCCATCATGGCATAGACGCTCTGCTCATCTGGGGTCATCTCGACCACGATGGTTTCTGGTGGCGGCGCGGGTTTGCGATCGCTGCGGCTATTGCGGCCTCGACTTGAACGACCGCTATTGGATTCTGACGGGGTTTTAGCAGTATCGGGGGCAGGCGTGTCTCTCACAACTGGAGGTGCTGTTGCACTCTTGCCATTGTCACCGTTACGGCTACTGCGACTGGGCGCGGGAGAATCTCGCCGCCGCCGCCGACTTCGACCTCGGTTTCCTTTGGATTCTTGGTAGCTGGGGTGATGGAGCAAGTCCAACTCTTGCAGATCAGAATGGGGTTCCAGATCTTCACCCAGAGTTTCTTTAAGGGAAGGGTGAGCCCGACCACTGAGCCCAGCCACTTCTCGGGTGCTATCTAGCGCTGATGAGGAATCTAGCGTTGTCGGTTGCCCACCAGGCAAATGCACAATATGGCCTAGCCCGCTACAGGTTGGGCAGGAGCGCCCAAACAATTCATAGAGATTTTGGCCCTGCCGCTTACGGGTGAGTTCCACCAAGCCCAGCTCGGACAGTTGTGAAATCTGCGGTCGAGCTTTGTCGGCTCGCAGAGCCCGATTAAAGGTTTCCAAAACCTGCAGTTGGTCACGCCGCGAATCCATATCAATGAAGTCAACAATGATGACTCCCGCCACGTTGCGCAATCGTAACTGTCGGGCGATTTCTTCGGCTGCTTCGCAGTTCGTCCATAGGACGGTTTCGCGGGCGGTTGCCGAGCGCGTGAAAGAGCCTGAGTTAACGTCAATTACGGTGAGAGCCTCTGTTGGCTCCATAATGATGTAGCCCCCAGACGGGAGGTCGACCCGTGGTTGGATGGCTTCCCGAATGGCTGCGTTGACCCGGAAAAATTCTAGTAGAGGAACGCGATCGCGATGATGGTCGATCAAAACTCCAGGGGGAATGCGGCCCGCATTCCAACTCATCAAGTGCTGCTTAACTCGCTTCAGCCCAGTATGAGAATCCGTTACGATGCGATTTACATCACCGCTGTAAACATCTCGTAATACTCGCTGAATAAAATCGTCATCGCGGTTCAAGAGCTCCGGAGGACGCTTGCTGACCGCTTCCTGTTGAACCGACTCCCACTGCTTTTGCAGAGATTCTAAGTCTTCAATAATGGCTTCTTCCGGCACGTCTTCGGCTTCCGTTCGCACTAACAGGCCCATGCCTGCGGGCTTCAGCAAAATTGCCAGTGCCCGCAGCCGATTGCGTTCCTGTTCATTTTGAATGCGACGGGACAGATTGACACCTTTGCCATAGGGCATTAGCACCAGATACCGACCGGGCAAAGTGACATTGCCCGTTAGTCGGGGGCCTTTATTCCCGGTCGGCTCTTTCATAATCTGCACCAACACCTTCTGTTGGGGGGCTACCAACTCAGTGATGGAACCCGCCGCCCGCTTGAGGCGTAAAGGCCCCAAATCATTGACGTGCATAAACCCATTGCGCTCGCTGTCGCCAATATTGACAAAAGCCGCGTCAATGCCCGGTAAAACGTTTTCAACAGTTCCTACATAGATGTCGCCAACTTGGTGAGTGCCGGTGGCGACGATAAGTTCCTGTATTTGATCTCCTTGAAAAACAGCAGCAATGCGATGCTGTTCAGCAATAACAATCTGCTTTGGCATTCAATATCCTCAAAACTCATAGAGAATACAGCTTCTTCTCCAAACGCCACAGAAGCTGATTCAAAAACAATGCTGTTTTCAGAAACTGCCATGTCTGCTAAGTAACAGACGGAACGCTGGCCTGAAAGCAAACAGAGAGCTTGCCCATCACAAGCAACTCAATAAGTCCAAAGCGTTTTTAAACTGACTTCATTAACTTAACCAAATGCTCTCAATGGCTTACCAAATTCTTTGTCGAATCCAAAAATTCTGACAGAAGCCCTTGGTAATGTGCCACCGCTCAGCAAATCCGCGTGACAACGCTCAAGCCTGACAGCATGGCCGCTTCTGTTGCGAGCATTATAACTCTCTATCTTAAAAACAAACATTGGACCTGCTCAAAACTCTGCTAAGCCCTGTCATACCGTCGCCTAACGAAGTTTTAGTTTTGTAACATCTCGGCGGCGGCCAGTTTCAATGTTTGAAATTAGATAATGGCTTTTGATGAAATTTAGGAAACCGTGAGAGCTGGTAGCGGGGATGGCGTTTCGGTGGCTGCCACCCAATTCAGCAGCAGCACAACGACCGGATAGCGTTTAGGCAGCTCTTTGCGAATCAAGCGCCGCAGCTCTGACTCAATGGCTGGCTGCACGCCATCGCGCTCAATGCCGTTGCGCGTGGATCGCTCCCGCAAAATGCGCCCAATCAGTTCTGACACCTTAGCTTGAAAGATCTCAATGTCGAGAGTTTGAGAAATGCCGCGAATATCGACGCTGGGAGGAGTCATGAGTTTGCCTTGATCATTCACGATCGCCGCCACGGTGATGATGCCGTCTTCAGCAAGCTGCTGGCGATCGCGCAAGGTTTCACGGTCAACCACCCCCTGCCGCGAAGAATCTACCAGCTTTATGCCAGAGGGCACCTTGCCACCAATGCCAATACTGTCTGGCGTTAGCTCAACCACATCACCGTTGTTGATGATCATCGTATTTTCCGCCGGAACACCCATACTTTGCGCCGTAGCCGCATGTTTAACCAACATCCGGTGCTCACCGTGCACCGGCACAAAGAACTGGGGTCGGGTCAGAGCCAGCATGAGCTTTTGATCTTCTTGGGAACCGTGGCCCGAAACGTGAATGCCCTGATGCTTGCCATAGATCACGTTGGCTCCCCGCATCATCAGCTTGTCAATAATATTGGTTACAGAAATGGTGTTGCCGGGAATAGGATTGGCTGAAAAGATGACGGTGTCGTCTTCTCGAATCTTGATGTCACGATGAGAGCCATTGGCAATGCGGGTCAGGCCCGCCATCGGTTCGCCTTGGGAGCCAGTTGTCAGAATCATGACATCGCGATCGGAATACTGATTGAGATTGCGTAAGGGCTGAAAACGCTCTTCTTCGCATTTGATGTAGCCTAGTTCGCGAGCATGGGCAATCATGTTCAGCATGGAGCGTCCCAGCACGAACACCATGCGGTGGTGCTTTTGAGCCAGCTCCAAAATCATGTTGACGCGGTGCACCGACGAGGAAAATGTGGTGACAATCAACCGTCCATCAGCCTGTGAGAAAGCCCGGTCAAGATTAGGAAAGACTGATCG
This sequence comes from Cyanobacteria bacterium P01_C01_bin.120, assembly GCA_039027715.1. GTDB lineage: Bacteria > Cyanobacteriota > Cyanobacteriia > Phormidesmidales > Phormidesmidaceae > Halomicronema. Next base: position 35,714 of record JBCCJU010000012.1, on the reverse strand, counting down.
CTCAGACGGCGTATGTCCCGGCACCTCAGCGTTGGTGGAATCGCTCATCAAGCAGAGCACACCCTGTTCGCCATACTCCGCTAGTTTTTGCACATCAAAAAACTCACCATCAACGGGCGTATGGTCAAATTTGAAGTCGCCAGTGTGAATAATCACTCCCAGTGGCGTCCGAATGGCGATACTGCAGCTGTCAGATATGGAGTGGGTGTTGCGAATGTATTCCACCACAAAAGATTTGCCTAAGCGCACCGTGTCACGCGGTCGCACCGGTCGTAACTCGGTTAGATCGCTAACACCGGCTTCCTTAAGCTTGCCTTCCAATAGCGCTAGCGCCAGTCGCGGGCCATAGATTACCGGAATATCAAACTGTTTGAGATGATAGGCAATGCCGCCAATATGGTCTTCATGGCCATGGGTGACGATCATGCCCTTAATTTTATGGCGATTTTCCTGTAGATAGGTGACATCCGGCAAGACGATGTTGACGCCATGCATGCCGTCAGTCGGAAATCCCAGCCCGGCATCTAGCAAAATAATTTCATCATTAATTTCGAACACACAGGTGTTTTTCCCAATTTCATGGAGCCCGCCCAAAGGAATAATTTTGAGCTTCGCATCAGGATTTGAATTAGTCATACAGTTCGGTTGAGAGATAAAGACGCCAAAAAGGCTGGACAAAAAAGGATGGTAGTCAACCCTAAAGAAACGGTTGGCAGGGATGTGAGGCGATCGCAAAAGTCACAGGGCTAAACTGCCTTCCCTAGCAGTTTGCTCTTCCGAAAATAAATAAAGACGCCACCAAAAACCTTTGCCTCGTGGAGATAGCGCTAATAGCTAGCCAGAACGCTGAATCGAGCTAGCTGCAGGATTGAGATGGATGAACATTACAGTTGCCAAATGGTTGAGATTAAAAGTCATAGATGAAAGTGATTAACAGTAAACGTCTTTGATTCGGAACAAGTATTCAGTTGTGTAAGAGCTAAAGCCTGCGGCTGGTGGCGGCTGAAAAAATTTATATCTAAACTTATGTCAAGGTTTGGAGAAGCCGTTGTAATTTCTCTGTAACGGACTCACTCGCTGGAACCATGGGCAATCTTAGAGACCCTACCTGCCAGCCCTGTAAGTTCAAAGCAGCCTTAATCGGAATCGGGTTCGTTTCTAAGAATAGCGCCTTGAATAGCGGTAAGAGAGCTAAATGCGTCTTCCTTGCCTCTTGTACTTTACCCATCTCGAAGGCCTGAATCATCTTTTGCATCGATTCGCCAACCAAATGACTGGCTACGCTGACCACTCCACAGCCGCCGACTGACAACAGCGGCAGCGTCAGCGAATCATCTCCAGAGTAAATGGCAAATGTTTCTGAAGTCGCAGCTCTTAGCTGACTAACGTAGTCGAGATTGCCGCTAGCTTCCTTAATGGCGGCAACGTTGGGCATCTCTGACAACCGCGCCACGGTCTCAACTGCCAAGCCGCACCCTGTGCGACCGGGAATGTTGTAAAGCATAACTGGCAAATCGAGAGCGGCTTCAGCAATCAAGCGAAAGTGCTGATACAAACCCTCTTGCGTAGGTTTATTGTAATACGGCACCACTTGTAACGTGCCATCCAAATTGAGGGCGGTCGCTTTACGGGTAGCCGCAATTGCTTCGCGAGTTGAGTTGGAGCCAGTGTTAGCAATAACTTTAGCGCGATCGCCCACTGCCGCCTTAACGCACTGAAATAGCTGCAATTCTTCATCCCAAGTCAAGGTGGGAGACTCGCCAGTCGTACCGCAAATCACCAGCCCATCGCTGCCGTTCTCAACCAAATGAGCCGCCAGCTTTTCTGCCACCGAGTAGTTGACACTGCCATCAGCTCCAAAAGGAGTGACCATTGCTGTCAATACTCGTCCAAAATATCCCACGCGCTCAACTTTCCCTTTTGGTACCAGCTGCAAAGCCCACGACTTGAGCCTGCTAGCTATTGATATCTGAATATCAGCAATAACATAGCAACCTTAGCCTGACAAATCTATAGGGGGACATATTCGTGTTTCATCACAAGGGTACGGATAAGGGTAATGGGGGGTGGGGGTAGTGGGGTGATGGGGTGTGAGGGTAACGGAGTGGCGAATTCAGGTAGTAGATAACCAAGAATTCAAAACTGAGAACCCAGAATACAGGCCCATGGATAACGTCCAAGCCTTGCAGTTTGTATTCTGAGCTTTTACACCACCACTGCCGCTGTCGGCTTGAGCCACTGCTTCTGCACCAGCAGTTCAGCGATTTGCACCGCATTCAAAGCGGCGCCTTTGCGAATTTGATCGCCCGAGAGCCAGAGTTCTAGCCCGTTGGGGTGCGACAGATCTTGTCGGATGCGGCCCACGAGTACATTGTCTTGGCCGCTGGCCTCTCGGGGCATGGGAAAGTAATTTGCTTGCCAATCTTCTACTAGCGTGACGCCGGGGGCCTCTAAGAGAGCGCCCCGCGCCCGATCAGGCGAAAACGGAGCGGCGAACTCCAGATTCACGGCTTCAGAATGAGCCCGCAACACGGGTACCCGAATGCAGGTTGCCGTTACCCGCAGCTCCGGTGCGCCAAAAATCTTGCGAGTTTCATTCACCATTTTCATTTCTTCCTGACAATAGCCAGCTTCATTCAGTGGCGAATTGTGGGGAAATAAGTTGAACGCTAGCGGGTAAGGAAACGCTTTGGTGGGCGGCTCTGTATCGTTCAAAATAGCTTGGGCCTGCTGCTTCATTTCTTCCATGGCCTGTGCTCCGGCACCACTGGCCGATTGATAAGTCGCCACCACAATTCTTTGAATAGGCTGGATTTGATGCAGTGGCCACAGCGCCATAGCCATCAAAATTGTGGTGCAGTTGGGATTGGCGATGACACCGCGATGGGTGGCTGCGGCCTGGGGATTGACTTCGGGGACGACCAATGGCGTCTGCGCATCCATGCGAAAGGCACTGGAATTGTCAATCACGACGGCTCCGGCAGCCGTCGCTTTAGCCGCCCATTCCCGAGAAATGCTGGCTCCGGCAGAGGCCAACACGATATCAATGTTGTCAAAGGCGCGATCGCTCAACGGTTCAATGGCGATCGCGCGTCCTTTGAACGTCAAGGTTTTGCCAGCAGAACGCGGTGAAGCCAATAGCTTCAATTCCGCTACCGGAAACTGCCGCTCTGCCAGCAGCGCAACTAGCTCTGTGCCGACTGCCCCGGTCGCGCCCAAAATAGCAACACGATATCTTTCCGCCACGATTTGACTCTCCTTTTTCCTTACCTAATGCCGAAATTAATGGTGACTGGTTCACGACGTTTTTGGTCAGCAAAGTCGGCTGATTATCTGCTGGTCATCTGTCTGACCAACATGCTCACGTTGATAGTGCCAGTCATCACTGCCTCAGGCCAATGTAACTTGAAATTGTGAGGCAGCGATGCTGTTTCGTGTAATGCAGTATGATAGCTAACTGCATTAAATTCTGACAGCGTTAGATAAAGATTATGCTTGCTCCTTGGAGCTGGATATTGGCCTACTCTTTTAACTTTTGACGACATTGCAAAGGACGACAGGACTCTCTTCATGAAAGTTACTCAAGAACAGCTGCCCGATAGTCAGGTGGGGCTTCAAATTGAAATTTCTCCTGAGGCTTCTCAACAAACTTATGAAAAAGTCCTGAGGAAGCTGATTAAGACCGTGCGGATTCCCGGTTTTCGCCCTGGCAAGGTGCCTCGCCCGGTCTTTTTACAACGCTTTGGTACTGTGCAAATCAAGGCGGCGGCGCTGGAAGAATTGGTGCAAAATTCAGTCGAGCAAGCCATTAAGGATGAGGAAATTGAGGCGATCGGCAACTATCAGCTCACGTCTGAATTTGAAGAATTAGTCAGTCAGTATGTGCCGGGTGAAGCCCTGATGTTTCAGGCTTCAGTTGACGTGCCGCCTCGAGTCACGCTGGAAAAATACACGGGTCTATCAGTGCAGGCTGAAGAGATCAAGTATGAAGACAGCAAGGTTGAACAAACGCTGGAACGGTATCGGCTGAACCTGGCCACTTTGGTGCCGATTGAAGAGCGCGCCGCACAAATGGGCGATGTAGCAGTGGTTGATTTTACGGGTGAAATTGAGGAGCCAGACGGTTCTTTAGAGCCATTTGAAGGCGGCAGCGCGGAAGACTTTCAGGTAGAGCTTAAAGAAGGTGGCTTTATTGACGGCTTTGTTGAAGGCATTGTCGGGATGTCTCCAGACGAAACCCGAGAGCTTTCCTTAAAATTTCCGGAAGATTATCCACAAGAGGATTTGGCCGACAAAGCTGCCCGCTTCACCGTGACCGTGAAGGAACTCAAGGAGAAGGAGTTACCCGAGCTAGATGATGATTTTGCTGAAGAGGTCAGTGAATTTGAGACACTGGAGGCATTAAGGACGTCCTTAGAAGAGCGTTATCAAAAAGAAGCTCAGGATGAAACTGAGAGCAATCAGTTTGAAGCACTGTTGAATGAATTGTTGATACACCTCGATGCCGAAATTCCCGAAACGCTGATTCGTCGCGAGGCGACCCATCTAGTACAGCAGGCAGTGGTGCAACTCAGCCGGCAAGGTCTTGATGTTAATAAGCTGATAACGCCCGAAATTGTTGAGAACATGCGAGAGCGATCGCGACCCGAAGCTATTGATCGGCTCCGCCGTACGTTGGCGCTGGGCGAGGTGGCGAAGCAAGAATCTATCACCATCGAGGATGAAGAAATTCAGGCGCGGATGACCGAAATGCTCAACGAAGTGAGTGATCCAGACGAAATTGATCACGATCGCCTCAAAGAAGTCGTTAATGAAGAATTACTACAAGAGAAAATCTTGAAATGGCTGCTGGAAAATAACACCGTTGAACTGGTTCCTGAAGGCACGTTGACTCCAGACGATCCGGCTGAAGCAGACGAGGACGAGACTGAAGCCCTGGCGGCAGCGGAGACTGACCCAGCAGCGGCAACGGTGGAAGTAGCGGCAGCGACGGTGTCTGATGAGCCAGCGGCTGATGTTTCCGCTGACGACGACGTTTCTGCCGCCGATGACGTGGAAAGCGCGGCTGTTGGCTCTACAGAAGAAGAGTAGCAGGACGCATCGCTTAATCAATCTTTGAAATCTTTGCTGGATTAGGCGATTGCTGCGCAGCAATCGAAAAAGTAGTCTAAACTTTGGGCGACCATAACTCTCACGGAGCTTTATGGTCGGGCATGACTCCAGTTGGCCGGCTGTTGAGTGGGGCATAATGTTGCTAGAGGATCTGGCAAACTTCTGGAAGTGTGTCACAAGTCCTTAAGCTAATTGTGTGATCGTGAGACGAGCTCTGCCAAATGCTCTAGATTGAGAGGCAAGTTTGTGCGGTTTTACATAGCTAGCTGGTTAATGTCAGATAGATGTTGAGTTGAATAGTGCTGCAATCTCACATGAATTACTCGCTCTCCAGTCAAAATTCTCTACACCAGGGTATTCAAAGCATTCTGCCCATGGTGGTCGAGCAGTCAGGCCGGGGCGAAAGGGCTTTCGATATTTACTCACGCCTACTGCGGGAGCGCATTATCTTTTTGGGGACTCCAGTAGACGATAAGATTGCCGACGCCATTGTGGCCCAATTGCTCTTTTTAGACGCCGAAGAACCCGAAAAGGACGTTCAGATTTACATCAACTCGCCGGGTGGCTCTGTGACCGCAGGCATGGCAATTTATGACACCATGCAACAAATTCGTCCCGATGTTGTGACCATTTGTTTTGGTTTAGCTGCTAGCATGGGCGCGTTTCTGCTCTGTGGCGGCGCACCCGGCAAACGGCTATCCCTGCCAAGTGCGCGCATTATGATTCACCAACCGCTGGGAGGGGCACAGGGACAGGCAGTGGATATTGAAATTCAAGCGAAGGAAATTTTGTATCATAAGCAGCGCTTGAACGAGCTGATTGCCCATCATAGTGGTCAACCGCTAGAGCGAATTGAGGCCGATACCGAGCGGGACTTTTACATGTCCGCAGAGGAAGCAAAAAGTTACGGTTTGATTGACCAAGTTCTTGCCCAAGACTCACTTACAACTGCTGCCACGGCTGCTGCATCGCAATAGGGGTACCCCATGTCTAAGTACGACTCCCATCTCAAATGTTCCTTTTGTGGCAAATCCCAGGAGCAGGTTCGCAAGCTAATTGCGGGACCTGGTGTTTACATTTGTGATGAATGCGTTGACTTGTGCAACGAAATCCTCGACGAAGAGTTGTTTGACTCGGGAACCACGGTGCCGCAGTCTGTACCCCGGCGCGAGCAGACGCCCGAACGTCGTCGCTCCCCTTCCCCAATCGCCTTTAGTCAGGTTCCTAAGCCTCGGGAGATCAAAAGCTATCTTGACGAACACGTGATTGGTCAAGATGAAGCCAAGAAAGTTCTGTCAGTAGCGGTTTACAACCATTACAAACGCCTAAGTCATCTGCAAAGTTCCAGCGATAGCGCTAGTGATAATGTCGAAATTCAAAAGGCCAACATTTTGCTGATTGGGCCTACTGGCTCTGGCAAGACCTTGCTGGCGCAGACGCTGGCTAGAGTATTAGATGTGCCCTTTGCCGTTGCGGATGCCACCACGCTGACCGAAGCGGGCTATGTGGGCGAAGACGTAGAAAATATTTTGCTGCGGCTGCTGCAGGTTGCCGACCTCGATGTGGAAGAAGCCCAGCGCGGCATTATTTACATTGATGAGATCGACAAAATAGCCCGCAAGAGCGAAAACCCCTCAATTACGCGTGATGTTTCTGGGGAAGGAGTGCAGCAGGCGCTTTTGAAAATGCTGGAAGGCACCGTCGCTAACGTGCCGCCACAAGGGGGACGCAAGCATCCCTATCAAGACTGCATTCAAATAGACACTAGCAATATTTTGTTCATCTGTGGTGGCGCCTTTGTTGGCCTAGAAAAGCTGGTTGAGCAGCGTGCTGGCAAAAAATCGATGGGCTTTATTCAGCCTGGTGATACCCAAACATCACGCGAAAAGCGTACGGCTGATGCTTTAAAGCAATTGGAACCTCAAGACCTGGTTAAATACGGCCTAATTCCTGAGTTTATTGGTCGTATTCCTGCCATCACTGTCGTTGATCCGCTGGATGAAGAAATGCTGGTGGCCATTATGACAGAGCCTAAGAATGCGCTGATTAAGCAGTTCCAGAAGCTGATGGGCATGGATAATGTGCAGCTTGAATTTAAGCCGGATGCCATTCGCGCGATCGCCCGTGAAGCCTATCGCCGCAAGACGGGAGCCCGGGCCTTGCGAGGCATCGTCGAAGAGTTGATGCTGGATGTGATGTATGAACTGCCCTCCCGCAAAGATTTAAAGCGCTGCATGATTACCCGTGAAATGGTAGAGCAGCGCTCAACTGCTGACCTGCTAATGCATCCGTCTTCTTTGCCAAAGCCTGAGTCTGCCTAAGTTTTATGGCCTACGCTTCGATCTTTGGGGTAGATCACTATTACGAGTGGATCACGGAATCAGCTACCGCTCCCCAGGGCGATAAGCCCGTGATGGTTTTTATTCACGGTTGGGGTGGGTCTTGTCGTTACTGGCGTTCAACGGCTCAAGCCCTGAGCCAAGAGTTTGATTGTTTGCTGTATGACATGCGGGGGTTTGGGCGATCGCGCTTAACTCCTGATAATCGAGAAGCCGTGCTAGCTCGCGGTTACGAGCTAGACACGTTTGCTGATGACCTGCTGGAGCTGCTCAACGTCCTCGGTTTGGAAACGGTCTGGCTTAATTCCCACTCCACCGGGGCGTCGGTAGCGGTGTTATTCGTCAATCGGTATGGCGATCGCGTCAAGCAGTGTGTCCTCACCTGCAACGGCATTTTTGAGTACGACAAAAAATCTTTTGAGGCGTTTTACAAATTTGGCGGCTACGTTGTTGGATTCCGACCCTCGTGGCTGAAGCAGATTCCCTTTGCTCCCCGCATCTTTATGGCGCGTTTTCTCAGCCGTCCCATTCCTGCTGCCGAAAAGTGCGCCTTTTTGGAAGATTATTTAGAGGCAGATAGCGATATTGCTTTAGGCACTATCTACACCGCTGTTAGCAAGCGCGCCACAGAAATTATGCCCGCTGCTTTTGCCCAGCTGAGCGTGCCGACTTTACTCGTGGCTGGAGAAAAAGATCAAATTACGCCGGCTAAGTTAGGTCGTGCCGCTGCTGACCTTAATTCGGACACGATTCAGTACACTGAAATTCCCAATACGGGGCATTTTCCGATGCTGGAAGCGCCTGCCATCTACTTGGATGTCGTGCGTACCTTCTTGAAAACACCTTCATTCTGTTGAGGGCGGTTTGATTTTTGACGGTGTCGCTTGCGATTGCCCATAACAAGGCTGCACCAACATGACTGCGGGGCAGCTTGCGCACTGCTTGATAAAGCACATCCGTTTATCCTACGCTGGAAAGGCGATGCGGAAAGCAATTGAAATGTTAGTTTGTACCCAGTCAGTAGCCAATCAAAAATTTATGGGTCATTGCTGGCTAGATGGCGCCAACCAGGACTCACACATCTCCAAAGTGGACGGCAGGCATCGTCTCGGATATAAACTTGCTAGCTGCTTTAGTGCTACTAATAGACTTTAAGTCAGTAGGAAAATGCTATTCGATGCCAAAATGCTGTTCGACGTCATCTGTTGCGGTTTTTGTTCATTTAATTTAGACATTAGGAGAGACAGCATTTCATGTTTGCAAGTTCATCAATGTTGGCCAGTGCAGACAATCTTGGCTGCGGGCAAGACACTCAAGCTAACGATTGCAAAACCGGGATGCATTCCTGATGGACTGCCCCTTCCGTAACGTTACAGTCGCCACTTTTTACAGTCACCACTTTTTACGAAAGCAGTACTTCGTGATTTTCGAGAGAATTTAGACCTTGCGCGCACATTTTCTAATTGGCAGCTTTACCCTTAATCAGTCCTTGCGCCAAGCGATTTCAGCTCCATTGGACGATTCTGCCTATCAAGTTCATACCGAGGCGAATCCAGAGTCCTTTTTCCAGTGGGTGCAGGAAAATCAGCATCGAATCGACTGCCTGGTCTTAGAATTCTCCGACGATCTCTCGTCACGGCTGCAGGGTTTAAAGGCTCAGAGCATTTTGCTGCCGGTGCTTTTAGTTGAGCCCGCGATCGCTCCCGCGTCTGAAAGTAAGACTAAAGTTCCTCAAGTTTCCCATAGCTGTAGACGGCTGGCCACCAGCTATCATGCCAAGGTTATGTGTGTGTTAGAAGCGGAACTAGCACAGCTTGAAAATTATATTCAGCAGGCGATGAACCAGTTTTTGGCTTTACCTGATCGCCAATCTGTCCCTGTCGATCAGCCGTCGTCAGAAGGCGATGAGCCGCACTTTACCCTGAGTTTGCAGCAGCAGCGACTAGCCGAAAAACTGCGCGAGCGCCTGGGCTACTTGGGAGTTTACTACAAGCGGGATCCACAAAACTTTGCTCGCAATCTTGAGCCAGCGCAGCGCACTGCCCTCTTCGATCAATTGCACTTGGACTATCGGCGGTTGGTGCTCAGTTATTTTCAGGACAGTGCTCACCTGAACGACAGAATTGATAACCTCGTCAATACGCTATTCTTCGCCGACATCTCCGTATCCAAGCTAGTAGAAATGCATATGGAATTGATGGAAAACTTTGCTAAGCAGCTAAAAATGGAAGGCCGCAGCGAAGAAATCTTATTAGACTATCGTCTGACTTTGATTGATGTGATTGCCCACCTGTGCGAAATTTATCGTCGCTCAATCCCTCGTGAGCGGCATGATTAACTGGCAGTTTAGGCAATTCTGGACAAATAGTTAGATCGAGCGTTTGCTGAGGGCCTTTATGCACTCAGCCTGAGTGTTCACTGAGAAGCCGTCATCATTTAGACGCTGAATCATGTGACCACAGAAATTTAGCCCCTCAACTGTAAAGTTGGGATGAGCGCGTTAATGCTTAATCCATCAAGTTTTAAGCTTTAATTGACAGCGTCTCTGCGGAGATATCGATGAGGCATTTCTGAGCCGATTGATGATTCGACCTCTCAGTAGCCAAACCCGAAGAAAATCATTGGTTCGAGTCGGGATGGAGAATGTCTTGTTAGTCTGATCATGTTTAGGTGTTTGAGCTTGTGTTGGTAGGGAAGGTTTGCAAGCCGGGTGCGATCGCTGGGCGACGATTGATTTACACTGCACCACTCGAATGCCTGTTCCCTTATTCTTGTTGATTAATCAATGACCACTGCCAAAAAAACCTACGTCCTCAAGTTATACGTTGCCGGCAATACGCCGAATTCGGTACGGGCACTGAGAACGCTCAATCAAATTTTGGAGCAAGAGTTTCAGGGAGTTTATGCGCTCAAAGTGATTGATGTGCTCAAAAATCCTCAATTAGCCGAGGAAGACAAGATTCTTGCCACTCCGACCCTAGCTAAAATCTTGCCTCCCCCCGTGCGCAAGATTATCGGCGATCTCTCTGATCGCGAACGGGTATTGATTGGCTTGGATTTGCTCTATGAAGAACTGCGCGAGGATGATCTTTACAACTGACGCTTGGCTTGTTGATAAAATTACTTTTGCGAAAACTGTATTTTTCCCCAAATATTCTGACTGCTGGGTTGATTAATGAATTGACCGGATAGGCTTTAAGCGGCTATCCCTGAAGCTAAAGCCGGTTAACAACGCTTTTAGGAGTTGCCACAGGCTGTTGGCAGTGGCCATTGGCAATTGACACAATTGAAGTTGTCCAGTTCGGACAGCGACGGCCTGTTTTCAATGTGGCGCGATCGCGTTACGCTTAGGTGCTGAGCGTAGCCATTGTTAAGCGCCAGCCCAATTTTATAAAAGGCTGTTTCATAAAATTCCATGAGTCAACCTTCTGAGACTGATATTTACTCAATCACGCGCTCCAATAGCATTGCTAAAATTCGCACCCTAATTGAAGGGTTTGACGATATTAGTCACGGTGGTTTACCGGTCGGACGAACGACCTTGGTGAGTGGCACCTCCGGCACCGGCAAGACTCTAATGGCGGTGCAGTTTTTGTATTTGGGGATTGTACATTTTGACGAGCCCGGTGTGTTTGTCACCTTTGAAGAATCTCCGGCTGACATTGTCAAAAACGCCCTTAGTTTTGGTTGGGATTTGCAAAAGCTAATGGATGAAGGCAAGCTGTTTATTCTCGACGCTTCTCCTGATCCGGAGGGGCAAGATGTCGTAGGCAACTTTGACCTATCGGCGCTAATTGAGCGGATTCAATATGCCATTCGTAAATACAAAGCTCAGCGCGTCTCGATTGACTCTGTAACGGCCGTTTTTCAACAGTACGATGCGGCGTCTGTCGTACGACGGGAAATTTTTCGCTTGTCGGCTCGTTTGAAGCAGATGGGCGTTACCAGCATTATGACCACTGAGCGAGTAGACGAGTATGGCCCGGTCGCCCGCTACGGTGTGGAAGAATTCGTCTCAGATAATGTGGTGATTGTGCGGAATGTTTTGGAAGGGGAACGGCGGCGGCGCACGCTCGAGATTCTGAAACTGCGCGGTACCACCCACATGAAAGGGGAATATCCATTCACGATTATTGACAACGGCATCAATATTTTCCCGTTGGGCGCCATGCGCCTGACCCAGAGATCGTCCAACGTCCGCGTTTCCTCGGGAGTCGAAACGCTGGATGAAATGTGCGGTGGCGGCTTCTTCCGCGACTCCATTATTTTGGCCACTGGAGCCACCGGCACCGGCAAAACTCTGCTGGTCAGCAAGTTTCTAGAGAATGGCTGTGCCAACGGTGAAAAGGTAATTCTATTTGCCTACGAAGAATCGCGAGCTCAGCTTTTGCGTAACGCTACCTCTTGGGGTATCGATTTTGAAGATTTGGAACAGCGGGGTCTGCTGAAGATTTTATGTGCCTATCCTGAATCGGCAGGCTTGGAAGACCATTTGCAGATTATCAAGTCGCAAATTTCTGAGTTCAAACCGGCACGGATTGCGATCGATTCGCTCTCGGCGCTCGATCGCGGCGTTAGCAATAGCTCTTTCCGCCAGTTTGTGATTGGCGTTACTGGCTATGCCAAACAGGAAGAAATTACCGGCTTTTTCACCAACACGACAGAGCAGTTTATGGGGCTGCACTCCATCACGGAGTCCCATATTTCTACGATTACTGACACCATTTTGATGCTGCAGTATGTGGAAGTGCGAGGTGAGATGTCGCGGGCCATCAACGTCTTTAAGATGCGTGGTTCGTGGCATGACAAAGGGATTCGAGAATATCAGATTACTGATGGGGGTCCAGATATTAAAGACTCGTTCCGTAACCTAGAGCGAGTGATCAGCGGTTCGCCGACTCGCATTACGGTGGATGAGAAAAGCGAGCTCTCGCGCATTGTCCAGGGAGTACAGTACGACGACGAGAATTAGCCCAGCGACCTTGAGAGGCAGGATGATGGGTGGCTGGGTATGAGGGTGACTGATTATGAGGATGGCTGGGTGACAGAGGGTGATGTGGGGTTAGGGCGGAGATCTTCCCCACGAGTTCAATAGAGAACCCAGAACCAAGGACCAAGAACCAAGAACTAGGAAGCCAATCTCCCGATCCTGACCCTATTCTCTCAACGCCGGTGCTGTTGGACCGGCTAAGACTGCTTTTGGTCGAGTTGGCGGGCTTGTTCCAGGGCTGCTTTTTCGCGGGCTCGCTGGACATAGGGGGTTAGCTCTTCCGTGGTAAAACCAGACAGAATACTGAGATTGTCAACGGCCATGCCTCGAGTCAGCATTTCAACACACCAGGTTTGTTTGGCCTGGCTGGGCTGTGAGGCTTGCGCTAAAGGTAACCCTTGAACCCAAACCGACCACTTCTGCTGAACCGCATCAATAGTTAGGGAGAGGGAGGCGGCTTCGTCTGCGGTTTGAATAAACAGGCTGGGATATTCATCCTTGCGACTTTTCAGCCATTTAGTCAACGGATTGCTGGTGTAAGAGCCGTAGCGCTTACCCAAAATCCACTGATTGATAGCCACTTGGCGATCGCCGACGTGCAGCGTGTGTTGCGTTTTGGCACTGAGATGGTGTGACTGCTGCAAATCAGCAATTTCCGCCGGTTCAAGCCCTGCTCCAAACAGCACGTATGCGATGGCATAGTCTTGGCTGTCGACAGCTTTTGCTGCTTGCAAAATGGCATGAACCACAGGAGCCGGCAAATCTCGTACACCATTGGCTGTTGTCGTTGCCGTTGTTGTTGCTGTTGTCGTTGCGTCGTTAACTTTCGTCATACTCTCCCACAGTAAGCTCACTAAATCATCTAGAAAGTCTTCGCGATTGTCCCAAAGATGATGCTCGTCGCTGCTAGATTCAATTACGACGTAGCCCACCAACAGCGCTCCCAGAAACCCTGATAAACGCTTCGATGAAACAGCACTGACGGGCATCGTTTGGGCCAAATAGCGAGCCACATAGTGACTAGCTTCCGCAATTCTCTGGCCCAGAGCTTGGCGATTTTCCGCTGGATATTGATCCGCCTCGCCAATCAGCGATCGCACGAACGCGGGAGCTTGCTCTAGGGCTGACAGACATTCGCTGGCGTATTTTTTTAGGGCCTGACGGCGATCGTTGGTGGCCCAGGTTTGCTGCATCAAGCCCTCGCCCAGATCGCGAAACGTGGGAGCGGCCTGAATCACTGCCTGCAGCAGACCATATTTATTGCCGAAGTTACGAAACAGGGTCACTTCGTTGACCCCAGCGAGATCCGCAATTTGGCGCGTTGTGGTCTGACTGACTCCCTGTGACAAAAAGAGCGTCAGCGCGGCTTGAATCAGTCGTTCACGAGAAGAGGTTGCCATAAACAGTTCAGCAAGCTTTACTTGCATTCTGCCCAAAGTTTAGCGAAAAAATCGTCTAAAAATAAGCTTGCATCCCAAAGAAAAACCCGATACGCTAATTTAATGCAAGTGACACTTGCTTTATCGCAGTAAGTCACCACCGTTAATCAGGATTTTTTCCATGCGGACAATCAAGTCAACTCAAGCATCAACGCCGTTGCGCTCTCGCAGTACCTTTGACTGGGGAGTCATGGCCTTCTTTGGCGTGATTCACGTGATCGCGCTATTGCTAGCTCCGATGTTTTTCTCTTGGTCAGCCCTGGCTATCATGCTGCTGCTGCACTGGCTGTTTGGCAGTATTGGCATTTGTTTGGGCTACCACCGATTGCTGAGCCATCGGAGCTTTCAGGTCCCTCGCTGGCTGGAGTATAGCTTTGCTACCGTGGGAGCCATGGCCATCCAAGGCGGGCCGATTTTTTGGGTGGGGGGACATCGACGACACCACGCTTACACTGAAGATGTTGAACAAGATCCCTACTCGGCTAAACGGGGCTTCTGGTGGAGTCATATCCTGTGGATTTTGCAGCCGCAGCCCGACTCTTTTGGCTTCGCTCAATATGCTAAGTTCGCCCCTGACTTAGCGAAGCAAGCTTATTATCGCTGGCTCGATCGCTATTTTCTACTGCTGCAAGTTCCACTTGCGATCGCGCTTTATCTGGTTGGCGGATGGTCATTTGTGGTTTACGGCATTTTTGTGCGGGCAGTGGTGCTGTGGCATTCCACTTGGTTCGTGAACTCCGCTACCCACTGCTGGGGATATCGCAATTTTGAAGCCGATGACAATGCTCGTAACCTTTGGTGGGTATCGATTTTGACCTATGGTGAAGGCTGGCATAACAACCACCACACGTTTCCAGGCTCAGCGCAAACGGGCTGGCACTGGTGGGAAATTGACGTGACTTGGCTGACGATTCGGCTGCTGGAGCGCCTCGGACTGGCTACCAAGGTCAAGAAAATTCCCCTATCCAAGCATTAATGCCAAATTTGGATTTTGAATTGACGATTTTGGCGGCTTCAACCGAGGTTGCTGGGTTAGCAGCGACAAAACTGCCAAAGTCAATGATTCACTGCGGAAATCTATTGGCATGTACGAATGCCATCGCGAGCAAGGCATTGATCCAGCTAGGAGTTGAATCAATGCCTTGAAATCCTACTTGACCAGTAGACGAGATAAGTCGGCTTGTCCGGTCTCTAACCAGCCATAGTCCTGCAAATTAGCCGGTAAAACCGCTTCCGCGTCGTCCAGTTTAGAAGGCTTCCAAAGTTGCCGGCAGCTCTGCCACAGCAGTGGTAAAGCACTGAGCCCAATGACAACGGCGACGCTGCTGCCAATCAAAATGTCGGCCCAGGCCCAGCCAAGAAACGTTACGGCGATCGCTGCCAAAATGGCCCCAACTGACCCGACTAAATCGGCAAAAATATGCAGAAAAACGCCTTTAACGTTGAGATCTTGCTGCCAGTCGCCATGTAGCCAATAGAGATTGAGTCCATTAACCAGCAATCCCAACAGCGCCGTGATTAACATCGGCAGCGTCAGAATAGCCGTGGGCTGACCGTGCCAATGCGACCAGGCTTCACGACCGATCCACATCGCCATCGCCAGCAGGGCCAAACCATTGATGAGGGCAGCCAGCAGTTCAATGCGTTGGTTTCCCTTGGTCATCGGCTGCGATCGCCGGGCCATCCATGCCGCTACAAGGGCGATCGCCATGGCGCCGCCATCCGTCAGCATATGTCCTGAATCAGCCTGCAGCGTCAAACTATGGCTCAACTGACTCACCCAAAGCTCGATGCCGGCAAAGAGAGTCACCGTCACCATGACTACCGCCAGCCAGTGCAGCTTAAGCCGTGGCCGCAAACAGGCTAAACAATGGGTGGGCAAACTTTTCATGGGAGTCAGCGAACTTTTCACAACGGCAGCAATTATTTTAGTCAAATTGGCTCTAAGAATACCCGAAGAATTAATGAGAATAACCGTTTTTGGCGATGACGCTTCTGAGTCAGCGGTACCCGTTCCACAAACACTTATCATCCTCTATCAAGAAAGACTGGTTAACATTTCTCTAAGTTCCGAGAGCTAGTTCATGGCAAAAGTAAACTTACTGGCAAACATCGAGTTCTATTCACAACTACGAATGCGGGACTTCTACGATGGTCTCCAAAAGACACTGCTAGACACAGCCCGGAAGCTCCGATGTTTCGGACGATTGTTCACGATCGCAACTCGGAGCCAATCAGCAGTGCTACTTTGTCTTAAGTCAAGAATGGGGACAGGGTTGATCAAGGAATTGCCTTGCTGCGGTCTTGGCGGCAGTCGCGATCGCTAGGCAGTTTGACGATGCCACAGCAGGATTTTCATAAATAGGCATAAATAGGGCTTAAACAGAATGTTAAACTGGCATCTGCGTTCTAGTGGACTGCGGGTTATCAATGCCTCAGCGAGTCTTATTTATTAGCAACGGTCACGGGGAAGACAATCATTCTGCCTATGTCATCCGCACTCTGCGGGAGTTAGCTCCCGAGCTTGACATTGCAGCGATTTCTATCGTCGGTGAAGGTAATGCTTATCGTCGTTTAGGCGTTCCTCTTCTAGGGCCTACTCAGGTACTGCCCTCCGGCGGTTTTACCTACGTTAATCGATGGCTGCTAATCAAGGATATTCGCGCTGGGCTATTGAGCCTGAGCTGGCAGCAGCTTAAGGCTATTCGCCACTACGGGCCACAATTCGATCTGGTTCACGCTACGGGGGATTCAGTGGGGCAGACCTGTGCCTATCTGACCGGTCGCCCCTTTATATCGTTTATTTCCTGCCTTTCTGCCCTATATGAGGGCCATTTGCAGACGGATTTCGTCATGCGGTTTGTGGTGCGATCGCTCCGCTGTCGCGCCGTCGTTACCCGCGACCCTGACACCGCCAAAGATTTGCAGCAGCAGGGATTCGATAAAGTCCACTATGGCGGCATTCCCTCGCTGGACTGGCTGACCCCCCAGGGTAGAGACTTACAGCTTCGCTCTGGGATACCGATGGTGGCACTGCTGCCCGGTTCGCGCATGCCTGAAGCGGTGCGCAATTTCAAATTGCAAATGCAGTTTGTCGTCGAAGCGGTGCGATTGATGGGCGCGACCGTTCAGTTTCGAGCGGCGCTGGTGCCGGGGCTGATGCAGGAATTAGGCGAGCTCGCCGCTGATTTGGGCTGGCACTACCAATCCGGTTGCCTGTCCTACTCGCTGGCGGATGGTATGACTGCCGAAATTCGCTGCTATGACAATGCCTTCAACGACATCGTTTGCCATACTACTTTGGTGATTGGCATGGCCGGTTTAGCCGTTGATCAGGCCGTAGCCTTGGGAAAGCCGGTGATTCAAATTCCGGGAGAGGGACCGCAGTTCAACTACGCTTTTGCCGAAGCCCAAGACCGCCTGCTAGGACTCTCTGCCCAAACCGTTGGCAAGGGGCCTGCCACTGCGGAAACGCTAGTGGCTGCGGCTCACTGTCTGCAAAAGACGCTGGCGGATGCAGATTACCTTGCCGCCTGTGTGGATTACGGGCGCGATCGCTTAGGGACCCCCGGAGCCTCTAAACGCATTGCCCGACTGATTCTCGATCAGCTACAGCCTGACTCCTTGTCGGTGCCGGCTGGCGCCCCTGCTGAACGAGGAACTATCACCTCATGATCGCCAGAGTTCGCCGCTTCCGCCCTAAGATGCACCAGCAATGCCCATATACCGTTTGGGAAACCGGCGTTACCCCATTCAGGTTGCCAGCTCCGATGGCCACACCACTTTCTCTGCACTGGGACAATGAACGATGACAGCGTCTAGCTACCGGCAATTGCTCCCGTTTATTCGCCCCCACATGCGGCGGTTTGCGATCGGCTTTGCCTGTATTTTGGGCTACGTGCTGTCCACCCTGGTGCTGCCCTACTTGGCCGGTCAAATTGCCCTATACCTCGGGCAAGGGGATGTTCGCAGTATTGCCTATTGGCTGGGATTAGGCGCGATCGCGTTTCTCGTTCGCAGCATCTTCCAGTACTGGGAAAACATCATTATGATTCGGGCGTCGCTCGACGTAGCGCTGGATTTGCGTCAGTCAGTCTATGCCCATTTGCATCGCCTGGGCCTCGACTATTATGAGCGCAGCAAAACCGGCGATTTGAGCTATCGCCTGACAGAAGATATTGACCGCATCAGCGAAGTCCTGCACAAAATGTCGCAGCAGTTCATTTCCTGTCTGCTGCAGCTCATTGCCATTCCCCTTTACATGCTGTGGCTGAACTGGCAGCTTACGCTGGCGGGGCTGGTGATTGCACCGCTGATGGCTTGGCTGATTGGCGAGTTTGGCAATCGCCTGCTGCAGCTCTCGCGCAAAAGTCAGACCCAGATTTCCAGTCTCTCGGCGCTGCTGACGGAAGTGTTTGGCAGTATGCGGCTGGTGCAGGCCTTTGCCGCTCAGGATTTTGAAAAACAGCGATTCAATCAAGAAGCGGTCCACAATCGCAATTTGCGCTATCGGGCCGAACAGTTGAAAGCCCTGCAGTATCCCGTTGTGGGCTTTTTAGAAGCGATTGGCATTATGTTCTTGTTTTTCTTGGGCGGCTGGCAGATTGCCCAGGGCAACCTAACGCCGCAGACCTTTGTGAGCTTTTTGGCAGCGATCGCCCTATTACTGCATCCGATCGATCTGGTCACCCAGCACTACAACGAATTCAAGCAAACCGAAGCTTCCGTCGAGCGGGTGTTTGAGCTGATGGCCGTGGCACCGACGCTGTTGGAACAGCCCCAGGCTCAGCCGCTGCCCGCCGTTACTGGCAAGGTGCAGTACAGCGACGTTTCCTTTGCCTATGACCCCAGCAAACCCGTTTTGCAGCATCTCGATTTACTGGTGCATCCGGGAGAGGTGCTGGCCTTGGTGGGCTCTTCTGGGGCTGGCAAAACTACGCTGATTAATCTGCTGATGCGGTTTTATGACCCGGTAGACGGTCAAGTCCTGATCGACGGCACCGATATTCGCACGGTCACAGTGGATAGCCTGCGGCGTCAAATCGGCATTGTGCCTCAAGACATCACCTTGTTTTCTGGAAACATTGCCCAGAACATTGCCTACGGTGAAATTCAGCCAGACTTTGAACGCATTGAGGCTGCCGCCAAACTGGCCAATGCCCATACTTTCATCACCCAATTTTCCCAGGGCTATCACACCTGGGTCGGGGAACGGGGCGCCAATCTTTCCGGCGGACAGCGGCAGCGCGTGGCGATCGCCCGTGCCCTTTATTTCAATCCCCGTATCCTGATTCTGGATGAAGCCACCTCAGCTCTCGATTCTGAATCGGAAGCGCTGGTGCAAGAAGCCCTGGAGCGCGCCATGAAAAATCGCACTGTCTTCGTGATTGCTCATCGCCTCAGCACTGTCCGCGCCGCTGATCGGATTATCTTTTTAGAAAAGGGCACCATCGTGGAATCCGGCACCCATGAAGAACTTTTGCACCACGGTCAGCGATACGCCCAATTTTATACCCAGCAGTTTAGAGCCTAAATTTGCTGGTCATAGGCAAAATGCCGAAGGCGAGCTGCGGTAGCAACAAGCTTGTAACTCCGGACTCTGAGTACCCGAGCAATTTTAGCTTTAGGGTTCGTTGCAGCCCCGATGACAGCGCTTTGAAGCCCGGCAGCTCACTCCCCCAGTCCTAGCCCTTGCGCCATCATTTCAACGCCGATATCGCTGCTGGGGTTTTCCCGAAGCTGAACCTCAAACTGGGGCGCGGAGTAACTGGCAGCGGCCAGCATAATCGAAGCGACGGCTAGGGCAGTGTTGAATAGGGTAGAGAGTTTCATCGTTAGAGCCGGGCTAAAAGTGCAGAAGGTTCGATGCAATAATCATCCTGTAGACGGAAATTTCTAGCGGTGATGATCACAGTGACTGCAATGTGCGATTTGGAGAACTTTGTCGTGCGATAGATAGCGATCACCAGTGACCACGATTACAGACGAAGTCGGATAAAATCGGCTTTTTGGTTCGCTATATCGCTCACCAAGCTGGACGACAACTAGCGCTAATTTGTTGCCTGCCACGTTTTTGAGCGCTGTCTTCCTGACCGCCAGCCGCTACGTCAGCGTTAGCAATTCGGACTTCTTCACGGTGGCCCCTATCCAGTTGACGGCAGACCGATTATCGTTACAGTCAGATATTTTTCCCAAACAGTTCCCAGAAGGCCAGCGACTATGTCAACGACTCGACCGTCAAGCGAAGAAATGCTGCAGGCGCTGCGATCGCAGGTCAAAGCCGACCGTCAGGGCAAGGAACCAGCCTCCACCCGCCCCGCTTGGACGATTGAACAGAGCGAAGAGCTCTATCGCATTCACGGTTGGGGCGAGCCCTACTTTTCCATCAATGCGGCGGGACATGTGACCGTGGCACCCCGGGGCGATCGCGGCGGTTCCCTCGACCTGTTCGATTTGGTGACGGCCCTCAAGCAGCGCAACCTCGGCTTGCCCATCCTGATTCGCTTTTCCGATATTTTGGAAGACCGCATCGAGCAGCTGAATGCCTGCTTTGCCAAGGCGATTTCTCGCTATCGCTACAGCGGCGTCTATCGCGGCGTCTTTCCCGTGAAATGTAACCAGCAGCGCCATTTGGTGGAAGATCTTGTCCGCTTTGGCCGACCCCACCGCTTTGGCCTGGAAGCCGGTTCCAAAGCCGAACTATTGATTGCGCTGGCGACCCTAGACAATCCCGGTGCCCTGCTGATCTGCAACGGCTACAAAGACGCGGAATATATTGAAACCGCCATGCTCAGCCAGCGGTTGGGCCACACGCCGATCATTGTGCTGGAACAGTTAGACGAAGTGCCGTTGGTGATCGAAGCCAGTCGGCGATTGAACATTCGGCCCGTGTTGGGCGTGCGAGCGAAGCTCAGCAGCAAAGGCATTGGGCGCTGGGGTGGATCGGCGGGCGATCGCGCCAAGTTTGGCCTTGCCATTCCCGAGATTCTCAGCGCGGTGGAACAGTTAAAAGCCGCGAACATGCTGGACTGCCTGCAACTGCTGCACTTTCACATTGGCTCCCAGATTTCCTCCATCAGCGTGATCAAAGACGCCCTGCGAGAAGCCTGCCAGGTCTATGTGGAACTGTCGGCCCTCGGCGCACAAATGGGCTATCTCGATGTCGGCGGCGGCCTAGGCATTGACTACGACGGCTCCAAAACCAACTTCTACGCCTCGAAAAACTACAGCATTCAGAACTACGCCAACGATGTGGTGGCCGAAGTGCAGGAAGCCTGCTCCGCCCGCAATCTGCCGGTACCAACGCTGATTAGCGAAAGTGGCCGGGCGATCGCCTCCCACCAGTCCGTGCTCGTGTTTGACGTGTTGGGCACCAGCGAGCGCCTGGGCCTCGACCCCATTGATTCCCCCGCGCCGGACGACCACGCCCTGCTGCGGGAACTCTACGACACCTACGCCCACGTCACCGCCAAAAACTATCAAGAGGCATACCACGACGCCGAACAGTTCAAAGATGAGGCCATCAGCCTGTTCAACTTCGGCTATCTCAGCCTGACCGAGCGGGCCAAAGTCGAGCGACTGTATTGGGCCTGCTGTCGCCGCATTGTGGAACTGGTGCGCCACGAGGACTACGTCCCCGACGACCTCGAAGACCTGGAAAAGAACCTCGCCGCCATCTACTACATCAATCTGTCGGTGTTTCAATCGATGCCGGATGCGTGGGCGATCGATCAGCTTTTTCCCATCATGCCCATCCACCGCCTCGACGAAGAACCCACCCACCGCGCCACCCTCGCCGACCTCACCTGCGACAGCGACGGCAAAATCGACCAGTTTATCGACCTGCGTGACGTCAAATCTGTGCTGGAGCTGCATCCCCTCCAAGACCAGAAACCCTACTACCTCGGTCTCTTTCTCGGCGGCGCGTACCAGGAGATTATGGGCAACCTGCACAACCTGTTTGGCGACACCAACACTGTCCACATTCACATGACGCCCAAGGGCTACCACATCGAGCACGTCGTCAAAGGCGACACTATGACCGAAGTGCTCAGCTACGTGCAGTACGACTCCGAAGACCTGATCGAAAATATCCGCCGCCGCTCCGAACACGCCCTGCAAGACGGCACCATCACCATCCAAGAAGCCCAACTCCTCCTCCAGCACTATGAGCATAGCCTCAACCACTACACCTACCTCGCCACCGATTGACTTGTGGTAGATTTCGATTTGGTCTATGGTGCGGGGCGATCGCGCTGAGCTTGTTCGTACTGAGCGATCGCATCTTCAATCACATCGTTATCAATATCAGCTCGATCAGATTTGGCATAGATAGTCGCAAGAATGATGCTCTCTGCCGTTTTCACGTAATAGATGACACGATAGCCGCCGCTTTTGCCTTTTTTGATATCACTGTTTCGCAACCGCACCTTAAAAACTTGGTATTTGGTACCGATGATGCGATCTCCTGGGGTTTCACCGGCCTGTAGCTGCTCGATCAGAGGTGTCAGGTCAGACCGAATGGAGCGATAGCGTTTTGCCAGGACACGTAGGTCGCGCTGAAATCTTGGGGTCAGAGCAATCTGAATGGCCGCAGGCTCACTCGGCATCAATGCCCTCCCACATGGCAGAGAGCGGCAGGGTTTGCCCGCTCAAAGCTTCTTTGAGTCCTTGATGAATACCCGCGATCGCTTCTTCGGTCGGGGTTTCATCGGGGTCAGCGTCATCAGCTTCGTCCATGAGAATAATCAAGCGTACACGCTGCGGTTTGACTATGCCCAAGGCATCATCAAGAGTCAGTTGCCCGCTCTCATCAATCGTCGCTGTCGTCTCAATCGCTTTCATAAACCGCCTTGCCTGCAATGAAATAGTCAGCCAAATCAAGTTGCCTCCTCCTAACTTGGAAAGGCAATTTACACGCATTATGCCGCTACAAGCATAACTTTGATCATTTCATGTTCACGGGCTGAATGCTATGAAAAACGCGCCTTACAATAAGTTCAACAGCGTTGTGGAGAAACTGATGCTGGAATCTGAGATGCTGCAAAAAATGCAGGGAGCTTCAATCGAAGAGCGCATTCGCGTTATTGAACTGCTGCTGCAATCCCTGAAACAAGAACTGGTGCAAAATTCTAAATCGTCCGCTGCTTCACCTGAACAACCCAGCCGTGCGCCCTTTGGCTATATGAAAGGCACCATTTCCATTCACGGCGATATTGTGTCTCCAGTGGTGCCGGAAAGTGATTGGGAAGTTTTGCAGTGAAGCTGCTGCTTGATACCCATATCTGGCTTTGGTACGCCGGTGAAGATGCTCGGCTTTCAGATGACCTGCGCACGACAATTACCAAAACCACCACCGAGGTCTGGATTAGCTCAATCAGCGTTTGGGAGGTCATGCTGCTGGTTGAAAAGGGCAAAATCACGCTCGAATCGGAGCCGACTGAGTGGATTAGTGAATCTCTGGCAGTGCTGAAACCGATAGAAGCTGCGTTGACTCGTGAGATCGCGATCTTGAGCCGCCAAATCGGGCTACCCTATCAAGACCCCGCAGATCGCTTCATCGCCGCCACCGCCCTGCACTATGGTCTACAACTCGCTACGATGGGTCGAAATCTGGTCAGTGCTGACTGGCTACGAACGATTAGTTGAGAGCGCTACTTGTTGAGGCTCGCTTGTGTTAGACGAAATTATCGACGCGATCGCACTCATCCAAAACCCCGAGTATCGAGCAAAGGTTCATTTGGCGATCGCTGAGCAATTCAACAAAAACGCTGAGCCGCGACAGGCTTTACCCTATATCGAACAAGCCATTGAAGAGCTATCACAACTATCTGCTGAAGATTCTACTTTTTGGGAATATCAAGTCGTTGAACAGTTATCAAAAGCTGATCAGCAAGCAAGAGGTGAAGAACTTCTTGCCGATTTACTGGAGCGAGCAAAAGCCGAAACAGATCCTGATGTTCGAAACATAGAGCTTGCTGAAATCTGCGCTCATTACGCAGAAATTGGAAGGTTCGACAGAGCAATTCAGCTTGCACTAGAGATTGAGGACTGGTATTACCAATTTTTCCGAGTGTTTAAGTCCATTGCTGAAATAGCTGTGTTTAAATCAAACTATGCCAAAGTTGAGAATATTTTGGCAGTGGTTGAAGATTCAGATGATCGAGATTTCATTTTGAATGAGTCTGCAGGAGCATGTGCAGAACATCTTCAACCAGCCAAAGCATTATCACTAATTGAACGCATCATAAATCCTAGCGAAAAAGTCAATGCTCTAGAAAGCGTATTCATTCATCTTGTTTGGCGAAACGCAGATGCAGAGCAGTTTCTTGCACTCATAAAGGAAGTAGAGACGTTTGCAAACACCGAAATGAATCCAAGCGTCAAAGCTCAAGCCCTGAGAATAATGGCTAAGCAGTACGGTGCGCTCAATCAATTTGAGCAAGCCAAAGGTTTATTAGATCAGGCAGCGGCAATCGCCGAAACCATTAGTCCCGATGAAAGCAAAAGATCGCTTTCTCGTGATTCAGTTCTGGAAAGTATTAGAAAATTTGCTGCTCAACTAGAGCAGAGCTCTAATAGGCAAGAAAGCCAATCAGAACAGAAATTCACCAAAGAAAATCAAAGTACTCAAGAAAGCAGCAAATTGACTGATGAGCATTCTCCAATCGAGTGGAAACAAATTGAGCAAATCCAAAAGCAGGCGGAACAAGGATTTTTAGACCAGGCTAAAGTGTTGGCCGCGCAAATTAATGACCCCCTATTCAAAGATTTCGCCAACCGAATAGTTGGTGCTGCTACAGAAAATGGCGATTATCTTGATGACATTGTTGATGATTATCTGCAGGTTTGTCATAGCGTTAGACAGCAAAATGGCATGAAGTCGGGCATCTCGATATTGCTACAAATTTTGAGCCAAATAGCATCGCTGAAAGAACATAAATCTCGACCGCTACTTGATCGCTCCATTGATGTCAAAAGCGGGAAATTATCTACACTACTTATAGCGATCGTAGAAGCATACTTTCAGCTTCGAACTGCCGAAGAGCGATAGAGCGCGATCGCTCACCCCACAAACCGAGTCAATGACAGGAATTCCAGCATTACTTTGCTTTTGGTTGAAATGCGATCGCACTTAGGCTCATTGTGAAAGCGATCGCCGTTTCGTCCAGTCAGCTCAGCGCATCGAGAAAGGCTTTGAACTGCTCAACATCGGCTGGGTAGAGCTTCTGAAGTCGTTGGGCTTGAGCATTGACGAGCGCTACTCTTTGAGGATCGAGTTCAATGGCGTAAGCATTACGAAAGACATGGCGAAATCGCCGGAGTTCGTCTAAACATTGGTAGACTTCGGCACTGAGCAGCCTTGGGCGCAAGCCTTCGATATCTAGCGTCATGCGTTTGAGTAAGATCGCATGCCACTGACTGCGATCGTCAATCTGATTTTCAAAGGCTCTGGCAACATTGAGGCAAATATTTTCAAAGGCGTTGTACAGGTTGTGCAGATAGTATCCAACCAAAATCGCCTGCTCACTCGTCGTCAAAACCTCAGCATAATTTGCCAATCGCTCATACAGCGACTCAATTTCTGCAACATCAGCATTGATGCTGGCTTTGAGCAGAGCGGTCTGAGAATTCATAGACGCGGACTCCAGTTTGGCGAACGATATCGGCAAAGCGGCAAGGCTGGTTGATTTCCCGCAAGTCAATCGCCCAATTGGGGCAAGCAGCCTCCAGGTCACGCCAGAGGGCGAAGTAGGTGGCGGCATCGGTACCTGCAACGGCAATGTCGATATCGGAATGGTGGTGAAACTGTTGGGGCTGGGTGATGGAGCCGAATAGATAAATCTGAGTGATTTTGGGATAAGTCGGAGCTACTTTTAGGATTGCGGCGATCGCTGCATCATAGGCTTGCTGGCACAAAACTTCCCGCTCAGCCTGCTGAGTAGCGGCCCGCTGGTGGAAGCTATCTCGACACTGTTGCCAATCAATGTTCATAAATAAAGTGTGATTGCTCCCTAAATTACAGAGATTCGTGCTGTGAAGCGAAGCGATCTCTCATCTCCACAAACTGAGTCTACCTAAAGTAATTCCAGCATTGCTTTGCTTTAGGTAGAAGCGTGACTGCATAGCCGCCAATCACTAAATAGCGAACCCTATGATTGTTTAACAAGCCGATAAACTCTTTGAAATCTGCGCTCAGCATGAATTTCCACTGGTGGTATTCGCGTCGCATCGTTTCTAGAGCAGCTAGCCTGTCAGCATAAGATGACCGCGCCAATAAGCCACATCAGATTTTGCCGATTTCAGCGTTGTTTTATGCACTGCGATCGCCCGATTATC
The DNA here is from genome assembly GCA_039027715.1 of Cyanobacteria bacterium P01_C01_bin.120. Classification (GTDB taxonomy): domain Bacteria; phylum Cyanobacteriota; class Cyanobacteriia; order Phormidesmidales; family Phormidesmidaceae; genus Halomicronema. The sequence continues at coordinate 9,495 of JBCCJU010000012.1, read as the reverse complement.
AGCCATACCTGCAAATTTCACTGATCGCTTTACCCCACACTGACAGCGTAAACTCTGCGCGCCCGTTCTCGCCAGCGCGATCGCTCATCCCCACAAACTGAGTCAACAACGAGAATCTCAGCATTGCATTGCTTTGGGTTGAAGCGCGATCGCACTTGGGCCGAGATTACAGATGAGATCGACAGGTTGGGGTGAAAGGCGATCGCCCATACAAGATTAATGGAGGGAAATCTAGCCCCTCAAGCTGAGCATGAAGCATTGCTGACAGAATGAAATCACTGGAGATGGATAAACCTTGACAGCAAAGGAGAGATAAGCCGATGCGTGGCATTCAGTTTGTGGTGGATGAAGATGGTAAAAAAACGGCGGTGCTGCTGGATTTGCAAGAGTGGGGAGGACTTGGGGAGGACTTTTACGACACTTTAGTTTCCCAGTCTAGAGCCAAAGAGGAATCAGTCAGTTGGACGGAACTAGAAGCGGAAAGCCCCAATCATGGCGCAGTATGAGATTCAGTTCAAAGCATTGGCTGCTAAGGAGTTTCGCAAACTGTCGCCAGACAACAAATCTCGCATTCGGAAAGCCATCAACGTCCTGAAAGCTGATCGAGTGCATCTCAATTCAAAAAACACTCAACTCTGAAAATCAAAGCTTTTGCCCGATAACTCACTTTTAATCCTATTTATAGATGAGTGATTATGTCGGACGACATTTCCTTTCTATGTCACTAGGCGATCGCCACCACATCCTGCTGATGCAATGCAACGCCGTGGGTAGTGGCCCAGGTAGCCAGGTCGTCGAGGGCGCGATCGCGGTAGTGGCCGTAGCGTTCTCGCTTGTTGCGAATTTTGGTGGGCAGGGCAGGGATGATGCCAAAGTTGGGCGGCATGGGTTGAAAGTGCTTGGGTTCGGCTGAGCTGATGAAGTCGATTAACGCCCCCATCATGGTGTTGACGGGCAGGGTGAGCGGTTCTTGTCCTAGCGCCACGCGAGCCGCGTTGGTGCCGGCGAGCCAGCCGCCGGCGGTTGCCGCCGTGTAGCCTTCGGTGCCGACGAGTTGTCCCGCCGCGAGCAGGGTGGGCCGCTGGTGAAACTGGAGAGAGGCGCTGAGCAGTTCTGGCGAGTTGACGAAGGTATTGCGGTGCATCACGCCCATGCGGACAAACTCCGCGTTCTCCAAACCGGGAATCAGGCGAAAAACCCGCTTTTGTTCGCCCCACCGCAGGTTGGTCTGAAAGCCGACCATGTTCCACAGGTTGCCCTGCTTGTCTTCTTGCCGCAGTTGCACCACCGCGTATGGCTTCTTGTCTTTCAGTGCCGGATCTTTGAAGTGTCCCAAACGAGCATCGAACAGGCCGACAGGCTTCATCGGGCCATAGCGCATGGTGTCTTCGCCGCGCCGCGCCATCTCTTCAATCGGCAAACAGGCTTCAAAAAACTTGGCAGTTTCTCGCTCAAACTCCTTCAGTTCCGCTTGCTCGGCGGTGCAGAGTTCCTGCCAAAAGTGCCGATACTGGTCGCGATTCAGCGGACAGTTGAGGTAGGCCGCTTCGCCGCGATCATACCGGGAAGCCATAAAGGCTACGTCGCGGTTGATGCTTTCGCCGACCACGATGGGACTGGCGGCGTCAAAAAAGCTCATGTAGGCTTGGCCAGTGAAGCGCTGCAGGTCACGGGATAGGGCTTCGCTGGTGAGGGGACCAGTGGTCAGCACCACCACGCCGTCGTTGGGAATCTGATGAACTTCGTCGCGGCGCAGTTCGATCAGGGGATGGTTTGCCAGCGTTTCGGTCAGGTCGCGGCTAAAGATGGCGCGATCGACCGCTAGAGCACCCCCGGCCGGTACGTGATGTTCGTCGGCTTTACCAATCACGATGGAACCCAGTCGCCGCAGCTCTTCGTGCAGCAGACCCGAGGCCCGATCGCTCGACTGCGCGCCGAAAGAATTACTGCATACCAATTCTGCTAAATGCTCACTGTGGTGGGCAGGCGACTGCGTGTGTGGCCGCATCTCATGTAAAACCACGGGCACTCCGGCCTGGGCAATTTGCCAGGTAGCTTCGGTACCAGCAAGGCCACCACCAATGACGTGAATCGGTTGCATAGTTAATCGAGAAAGCTGTTGAAAAAACGGCGTGAATTTTTGTCCGTTCTCCATTGTTACTGAAACCGGCGATTTTGGGTTGACCAGAAAAGGAGATCGGGGCGATCGCCGTTGGTGACCACTAAGACTGAATTGCCGGAAGTTGGCTGCAGCCAGCCGGTCAGTCGCGGCGCTGTTCCCGACCACACGCTGCTGTAAAGCAGCTCACCTGATGTCGTCAGTATGAGCTGAGTCGGATTTTGTCCCGTGGCGGCGAGTCCTTGAGAGTTCATAAGAGCCGGCGACAGGGTCAACAGCAGCTCTGGCGTCGCATCATCCACCAAGTTAATGGATTGAGCCGTGGCCCATGGTGAGGGAGCACTAGCCTGCTGTTTCAAGGTCGTGGTCAGGCTGGCGGGGGCAAAGCCGAGGTGATTTTGCAGGGTGGACAGCAGGCGATCGCCCACCGCTGGCTGATTTTGCAACAGGGTGGTTAAAGGCGTCGACCCCACAGTGGCGGCATCTTGCCACAGTCCCGGTGTCGTCACCAGCAGTGGCCTGGTCGTTGCCACTCCCCGCGCCAGCAATTGTAAAGTTTGCCCCTGTTGCCGGAGCCCCATCACCTCTAGGGTCTGTAAGCTGCCAGAAACGAGGTCGATGCTTTGAAGCGTGGCACTAGACCCCAGCCCTAGAGTCTGCCAGAGCTGACTTACTGGCTGCTCTGAGGCACTGACAGGTAGCGTCAATGGCCGCTGCCACTGCTGGCGTTTATGGCCCGACTGCAAGGTAACTGTAAACCACTGTTGGCCCGGAGTCAGAGTGAGGTCGGTTGGAGTGATGGGCTGTTGCCAAGCCGCCGAGTCAAAATCGGCGAGGGCGATCGCCTGTCCAATTAAGCTATCCCAAGTTGGCTGAGCGGCGCTGGTGGCGCTGGCGTCCGCACCTGCCTGATTCGTCGATGGCCTAGCGGCCACTGTCGCGGCGGCAGGTGCTGCCGGCAAAATCGTCTGAGCGATCGTCGTAAATTCTTTTCTTAACGGCGACTTTTCATCGGCAGACAACCATTTGAGGGCAGCGGCTTCGTCCTCTTTGGCCATCAGCACCAAGGCACTCCAAAAGCGAGCCGCCTTGTGGTTAGGATCGAGCCTTAACGTGGCGGTAAGTCGCTGCCAAACCCGAGCCGAATCGCGCTCCAGTAGCGGTAGTACCGCCCGAGGCAGGCCCGGTTGTTTCGTCGTGACTTGCTCCAGCGCGGGCTGCCATCGACCATCTAGCAGTAGCGCCAGCAATTTTTGGCTAGGCTGCGACCAGTCGCGTTCAGCTTGAGCCGTGCTGAATCGTCCGTGCAGCCTCACCAACTGTAGCTGCTGCTCCAACTCCGCTGACCAATTTGTTGCTAACCGCTCTTTTAACTGGGCTAGTTGGGACCCCGCATCGGACCACAGCCCGCGCTGCGCTAAGAATAAAGCGTTGTTGTAAGCGACTGCCATATCGCCATTAGGCAGCGGCAATGGGGTCAGCCCGATCGCCTGCAGGCGAGTCTGAGCCGCCGTTGCCTGGAGATTATCAATGCGATAAAGCTGAAAATCGGGCTCTAAGCCATAGCTTTGATTGACCAGCAGCTCGGGTAGTCCCTGCTGATCAATATCGTGCCAAGCTGGCAAGCGACCGGGCGGACTTTGCCAATTTAGCAACGACGTAATCCGACGCAGCTCGGGGTTAACGTACAACATTTGACCATACAGCACGGGACTGCCTTGCGCTCGCCAACGCCCGGTCAACGTTAGCCAAGCGCCTGGCAGTTCGTCTTCATGTAGAGATTTCAGGGCTGTCAACGGCAGCTCATAGGTTGAGCCCAAACTGCTGATATCGGTCTGGGATAGCGTTTTTAGGACAGTAGACTCTTCTGGCCCCTGCACCGCCAGCTGATGTAACAACTGCAGCTGCTCAGGTGCCTGTCTAGCAGGTCTCGCGCCATACAGCCGTAGTTCAACAATCGTCTCGCAATCTTGCGTACAGGACGAGCGCGTTGCCCATACCGGTAATAGGTTTAAACCCGTGAGTTCAGGGCGATCGCTAATTTGTGCCAAATCCATCAGCTCACCAGCATAGCGCTGCTGCGCTCCGAGCTCAGCCTCAATCTCCGCCAAGGTCTGCGCGGGCATGGTGCCCCAGTTGTCCATCAGCCCCGGCCAATAGTGCACCAGCCAACGGGGCGGATGCGGTCGTAAAACGAGCAGTGCACTAGTCCATAGACTAATTCCGATGGCGATACCTGCTCCAGCTAAAAGCAGGGTCAGGCCGCCTAAACGCATCCACTGTTTGAAAGGTAAGGATAACCGCCGCGCTGCTCGGCGGCTGGTAGGACTGGTTCTGACCGGTTTCGCAATTAGCCCCGACGACAGGGAATCTTGGGGCGGGGGCAGCGGTTTAGACATTTATTGAGAACGGCGAGGCATCGGGGCTATGCAGCCAAAATCTGGCTATAGGTTTTCCCGGCTTGCTGCCAGGTGAAATCCGACTCAATCATAGTGCGGGCATTACGAGAGAGGGTCGCTCTGAGGGCATCTTTTTCAAAAAGTTGACGAATCGCCGCTACATAAGCCGCCACATCATTGGCTCTCAAGGCCCGCAGCGGCACTTCGTCACCATCGACGGTCAGTCCTTCCAATCCGCGATCGCTCGCTACCACGGGAATGCCCGCCGCCATCGCCTCTAGGGTCTTGTTCTTGATGCCGTAGCCCGCCCGCATGGGAATTACGCAAACCGTGCCCTGATGCAAAAAGTCCACCATCGAAGGTACGCGCCCGGTCACTATCACCCCGGGAATATCTTGGAGCGCCAGTACTTCTGGAGTCGGTCGTGAGCCCACCAGGGAAAGTTTGGCGGCGGGAAATTGTTGGCGGACGGCGGGTAAAATCTGCTGGGCGAGGAACGTCGCGGCGTCAATATTGGGTAAATTATCCATCGCCCCGATAAAAACTAGGTGTTGGCCACCCGGATCGACCTCTCGCACAGGAAACATTTCTAGATCAACGCCGTTGGTTACGATATGCACCGATCTCTGCGGACATAGCGTCTGCATTTGGTGGGCATCATCTGGAGTGGTTACCACTAAATCGGTGAATTTTTGACAATACTGCTGTTCATAGTGCTTGAGTAGAGAAAGGTTGAGGCGATCGCGCCAGGGCTTTTCTGCGGTGCCTGACGCCAACTGCTGCTGACACGTACCGTAGACCGAGCTGTGAATGTTGACAATGCGCTTAGGCACTCGCGCCTGCAAGGTTGGCGAAACATAACATTCATTAACGCTGTGCTCGCACGTCACCGCATCGAAAGGCGTTTGGATGACGATAGTCTCCAGCCAAGCCTGCATCGCTGGAGAAAAGTTTGCTCGCACGCTCGGCGGCGTCCCCCCCAACAGAAATTGGCTAAACCGCAGGCCTTTGCCCACGACTCCACCTTTGGCTGCCCCTTGAGGCTTAGGAAACACCTTGAGAGTGCTGACATGCTGTCCCAGTGACTCAATATCCGCGGTCGGAATAGAGTCGTCAACGTGAGTTGCCAGCACAATTTCATGTCCCTGCAGCGCCCTCAACAAATTAAAAGTGCGCACTTGTGTACCGCCGCGCGTTGGCGGATAGGGAAATGTGGCTGACAGCATCAAAATTTTCATACGGCATGGATGGCAGGACTGCAGTCGCTTCAAGACGGCGCCCCGCGCGATCGCGCGGGGCCAGCTAGTCAAAAATTCTTTGCTAGTATTCCCTACAGTCTGCTCAAGAGCAGCGGCGCCACCCGAAAAACCGCACGCTAGCGGTAGATTTCCCTGGCCGGTTGGGCAATTTACAGATAGAGCTGGGTGAGCAAATCCCCCCACGCAGTCGCCCCATTTGCCCGTTACATTGTCCAGCCTGCCCGCCCGATAAATTCTCTAGGTTCCTATGGTCAAGGCTAGTGTCTGCATTCCCACCTACAACCGTGTGCATTACCTGACTGAAGCGATCGCCAGTGTGCAGCAGCAGGCCTTCACCGACTGGGAAGTCATTGTCTGTGACGACGGCTCCCCAGATGACACGCCCAATTTCATGGCAACGTTGACAGACCCGCGAATTCGCTACATTCGTCATGAGCGCAACATTGGCAAAAGCAACAACATGATTTCGGGCTATGCGGCTGCCCAGGGAGAATATTTCATCAAATTTGACGACGACGATCGCCTAACACCTGACTTTTTGCAAAAAACCGCTGCCGTTCTCGAACAGTATCCTGAAATTGATCTGGTCAGCACTGACCATTGGGTCATCAATCCTCAAAGTCAACGTGAGTTAAAGCTGACAGAGGCGAATTCCCAACGTTGGGGACGCACCACCCTGCCCATTGGCCCAGTCGAAAATCTAACCGCGCGCGTTTTTGTGCAGCAGAGCCTGCAAATCGGGGCCACCCTTTTTCGCAAACGGGTATTAGATGAGGTCAGCTACATGCGCCCCAATTTGCAAAATTGTGAAGACAACGACCTGCTAATGCGTTTAGCTCTGACGGGCAAACAAGCCTACTACCTGCCTGAGCGGCTGATGGAATATCGTTTTCACCCCGAACAGCAGGGCATTGGGCGAGCGATTCCCTACCTGCAAGATAAGATTCACTATCTGGAGCTATATCAATTCGAAAATGCGGAATTAGAGTCGATTCGCCAAGAGCGATTGCGAGAGACTCAACTGCTGTTGGGGTTGCGGCTGGTGGAAGTTGGTGAGACCCACAAGGGCAAAGAACTCCTCAGAATGGGTAAAACTTACTCAGCACAAAAGGCTCGGATTGGTCAGTTGATTGCCGCCTTGCCACCGATTATGCGGCCCGCCTTGTTTGCCGCTTTGCGGCGCCTCAAGTCCTCTCCCCAAACATCTTAGGTAGTTTGGCTGGTTTCGGGTTGAGCAATGGGATCGGGTGGTTCAGATGCGTTGAGCCAAGCAATTTCGCGAGCGGCCTCAGGCAGCTTGGCCAGGCGCTGCCCTTGCTGGCGCGATCGCCCACAAAACAGATCTAAAGGCGCTCCCACCATTTCAATTGCGGGGGCCGTGCCTCGCAGCGATCGCCACGTCGCCATTGGCAAGCCCTTCAATGCCCAGCGCGTCAGCCGATTTGCGACATGGAATCGGGGCGCATCGGCCTGTAAGGGCACACCAAATAACTCATGCAAATAGCGATTGGAGCGGCCATAGCGCCGCCACTGGCTGTGCAGTGCTTTCAGCGTGGAGCGATGACGATGGCGCACGATCGCCTCAGGGGCAAAGTGTAGCTGCCAGTCTTCCGTCATTTGAATGCGCCAGCACAAATCAGCATCTCCCCCCGTCGTGAGATAAGGCCGAAAGAGTCCAGAGGCTTCTAACGCCGCTCGCCGCACCGCCAGATTAGCCGTCTGGCCATAGGGATAAAAAGAGTGGGCGATCGTATATTTCTGGGACAAAATATCGCGCTGCTCAGCATACTGCTCTAGCCAGTTGTCTCCCGGCAGCGCTTTGATTTCGCCGACGACTAAACCGATGTTGGCAGCCTCAAACGGCTGCACCATACGGGTCAACCAGTCAGGCTCGGGGCGGCAGTCGGCGTCAGTAAAAACCAGAATGTCACCTTTGGCGGCGCGAATGCCGCGATTTCTCGCGGCGTAGGAACTCTGAATTTCGCATTCTGACAGCGGGATGACCTGAATGCCTCGGTGACGGGCGCGATCGGCAAAGCGCTGTAATTCTGCTAAGGTGCCGTCCTGGCTATGGTTGTCGACTAGCAGATATTCCATCTGATTGGCAGGCAGGGTTTGCTGCAGTAGGCAGTCCTCCAGGCCCGGCAGGTCATCAATGCCGTTATAAATTGGGACGATTACTGAGACTGCTGTGGCCATAGCGAAAGTTCGGACGAGTGGACGTGCTCCTTATCGAGCATTCCCCCAGTGCAGGCCATGCTTACCAGCGGCCTTGGCATTTTCTTGATGGAGGTCAGGGTTTAGAGGTGATAGCCGCGCGGCGTAATAAGCTTGCCGGCGTAGAGTTGAGTGGTGCGATTGCCGATGATTAGCGTGGTGAGCATATCAATAGGATGATGCAGCATCTCGGCTAGGGTGGTCAGAATGATGGTCTCGGTGGGGCGATAGGCGGACTGGACGATCGCGACGGGGGTCTCAGGTTGGCGCTGCTGGGCAATGAGCCGCTGGGCGATCGCAATCTGTTCGGTGCGCGTCTGCGACTTGGGATTGTAGAGGGCGATCACAAAATCTGCCTCCGCAGCCGCCCGCAGCCGCCGTTCAATCACCGGCCAAGGGGTGAGCAGGTCACTAAGGCTAATGGCGCAAAAGTCGTGCATCAATGGAGCGCCTACCCGCGCCGCAGCCGCCTGCAGTGCCGAAATACCTGGATAATGAGTAACCGTTGGCGTCTTGCCGTTCCAGCCTTGGGCCTGTAGCGTTTCGAGTACCAGGCCCGCCATCGCGTAAATGCCGCAGTCGCCAGAAGAAATCACCGCAACGTTAAGGCCCCAATCGGCCAGGGCGATCGCTCTTTCGGCGCGCTGGTGTTCTTGGGTAATTGGCCACTTTTCCACAATTTGCCCCGGTCGCAGCAGTGGGCGAACTAATTCGACATAGAGGCCGTAGCCGATCACTGCATCCGCCCGAGAAAGAGCCGCTTTGGCAGCAGGCGTAATCTGGTCGAGGCTGCCGGGACCCGTACCAACCAGGCTCAGATGTCCGATACGGTCTAAGAATTCCACCTGGGCTTGAGCGATCGCCACTGTCACCGCTCCCGGCTGCGCCGGATCGCGCACCACCTGTTTCATCACCCGCAGGTAATCGGCAGCCGATTCGACCGGCTCGGTATCGGCCTCGACAGACCGCTGCTCCATGTGCTGCGCCGCCAAAATCGCTGCCGCCTCAGCCACGCTGGGCGTTCCTACTGCCTGCTCTACCACCGCCGACGGCTGGGGCACGGAAATGTCCCGCAGCTCAGCTGCGGAAAAACAGCGCAGGGGCCAGCCCCGTTCCTCACAAAGCTGCACCAGACCCGGTTCGTCTGCCTTGAGATCGAGGCTAGCCACGCCGGCTATCGCCCCCATCGCCAAATGTCGTGACTGCAAAGCCGCCGTGATCGCCTGTGCCATCAACGCTTTCGAGGTGCCGCGCTCACATCCCAGCCCGACCCACAACACCCGGGGATGCCACTGCACCTTCGGCATGGCGGTATCGGCAGCAAAGCGCCGCTGCACTGGACTGATCCACACCCGGGCCTGGAGAGCGGGCCGTGATGGCTTTGCTGATACTTCCGTCCAGCCTAATTGGAGGGGATGAACCTCTGGCAACTGCGCTTGCCACAGCGAGGAACCCGCTTCTTGAATCACCTGCACGGCTTGACCCTGGGCGATCGCGCTGG
>JBCCJU010000011.1:0-57335 GCA_039027715.1 Cyanobacteria bacterium P01_C01_bin.120 | reverse complement strand
TTTGGGTTCAATCAGCTTTGGCCCTATGGATTAGTCGTACTGGGGGCGATCGCCGGAGTCAGCTACAGCGTTTATCGGCTGGTGAAAACCACGCCGCCTGACTGCTGGGGATTTTTGCTTTTATTGGTTGTCATACCGGCACTAGGCGTCATTCTGCCCGATCTGTTTTTGGGCGGCCAGCGCTCTACAGCAACGCGGTACTTCGTCCCCTGCTGGGTGGCGCTGATTCTGATTGTGGCTTATGCGCTGACCTCAATAGGGTCGCAGCGATATGGCAAATGGCTGCTAAGTGGCATTGTGGCCCTGGGTCTGCTGTCTTGCTTGAGCAATTTACTCACCATTGGCGGATGGCACAAAACTGGCACTTACATTCCTCCAGTGAGTCAAGTTATCAACGAGACTCCGGCACCATTTTTGATTAGCGGTGGTGACGTTTGGATTTTAGCGTTCTCCCACTATCTCAATCCAGAGACGCCAATGCTGATGTTGACGCAAACTGATGACCGCCTGAGGGTGCCCCAAGGATATAGCCACTATTTTGTCTGTAGCATTTCTGAGGCGTGGCAAATCGGATTAACCCAGAGCGGCTTTCAATTGGCCACGTTTGAGCAGCTAGACCAGGTTCCGCTTTGGTGCCTGTTTCCACCCGGCCAGCCGGCTCAGTCCTGCCCACCCGAACTTTGAGCGCACCGGCTGCAAGTGATGCTTTCAAAGCCGCGATTTCAGGGAGTAATTGCCCGCTTTGAGCCAATCACAAAATGCCTACAGAGCGCCGTTAATCAATCCGTTGAGGCCGTAAACTTGGCGACTGCCGACGAAGGGAACTAAGGTGACTTCACGGTCATCACCGGGTTCAAAACGCACGGCCGTTCCAGCCGGAATATCCAAACGCATGCCGCGAGCCCGATCGCGCTCAAATTGCAGCGCCGTATTGACCTCAAAAAAGTGGAAATGTGACCCCACTTGAATGGGGCGATCGCCAGAATTAGCAACTGTGAGGGTGACGGTTTCTCGCCCCGCATTGAGTTCAATATCACCCTCGGCGGGCAGCAATTCTCCAGGAATCATCGGCAGTCTCCAGATCAGGAATGGATGAGCTTTAAGTTCTCAATTTTGCATCTTGAGTCAGTTGCCTGTCAGCAAGTTCAAAACTCAGAATAGACACTTTAGTAAATTTTCGCGCCTCAAAGTATTGGCATGATCGCCGACGCGATCGTGCTGACCAAGGCGAATGACTGCATTAGGCGATAGGGTTATGCACTGTTACAAGCTTGGTGCCATCAGGAAACGTGGCTTCTACTTGTACTTCATCAACCATGGCGGGCACCCCCTCCATCACATCATCTGGAGTGAGCAGCGTTGTGCCATAGTGCATCAAATCGGCCACTGTGCGGCCATCACGTGCCCCCTCCAAAATCGCTGCCGACAGATAGGCAACTGCCTCTGGATAATTGAGCTTGAGGCCGCGGGCTTTACGCCGTTCTGCCAGTAGAGCGGCAGTAAAAATCAGAAGCTTGTCTTTTTCTTGGGGCGACAGTTGCATAGGCAGCTAACGATTGGGAGCAAATCTGACAGTACGTTGAAATAATGACTCAGACTGGACAAATCTGATCGATTTTTAGGTTTAATCAGAGACTTTAGTAACTTTCGGAGCGGTTGACGGTTACAAAACGTTACAAAAATTGTCTAGACAATTGCATCGGTACCCTTCAAGTCGAAGAGTTCGCTAGGATTTTAGAGAATGAATTAGCTAAAGTTCATTTAGTTAGCTCAATTGACGCCTTTTGGCCGACGCCATCTTACCTTATGGGGCGAAGGTCGATTCCGCCCTTTATCGTAGTCCCCGATGTCGGATTCTCAGCCTAAACCTACTCTGAAAGATGGGGAAACCCAGCGACTGTCTCCCAACTCTGAGGAATATGAAAAAGAGCTGCAGCTAATGCAGGACACGCACTCGCTGTTGAGGAATTTGGCAGAGCGCGAAAAGGCCACTGTTAGGGCCATTCTGGATAGTCTGTATGAAGTCGGTTCAGTCAGGTTAATCGACAAGAGTATTAGTGTTAGAGCTTTAAGAGGGCCGCTTAAAGGCATTGCCCACTTTAGTAAGCCACTGTTTAAGGCGTTTGCCTGGCGCTGGTTTCGACGCAACTGCCCGGAGCTAATTACCGACTGGCTATATCAGCAGGTGCGATTTGGCGATCGCTCTCTGCTGCTTGAGGCAGTTCAAGAAAATATCGAGCCGATTGACGTGCTGCCGACGCCCGACGCTATATCTTTGCCAATAGACTCTACATCTACGGACCCCCTGACGAAAGATCCGCAACCAACCAATAACGATCAGGCTTCTGAAGAGCCGCCAGTATCTAACAGCCCTCAGCAGTCCATTTCGCCTTTGCTTGAACGACAAGCTCGGGAAATTATTGCTTTAAGGGGTCGCGTTTCTTGGCTTTCAACCGTCGTTTTGGCACTGGCGGTGATTGTATGCCTCAAGATTTTTGTTTAAACCTACTTTATTAGGCAGTCAAACCAAGTTGATTTAGAAACTGCGGTTTTTTCAGCAAGTAATGCTTAGGCTGCAATATTGGTTCTGTCAGCGATGCCAGCGTCCACCTGAACAGCGCCTATTGCACAAGGTCTCTGGCGTTAAAAGAGTTATTGATTGATTGCTTCAATGGCGTCAGCCCCGTTCAGGGGAGCGCGCCACTCCTGTAAACGCTGCTGTGCCGCACTGTAGGCGGCTGTTCCTTGGGGAATTTGTTGGGCTATTTCTGCAGCGGCGACAGGATTGCTAAAGGCTGTCGATTCAGCGATCGCCAATACATCCCAACTCCACTGGTCAGCGGCCTGCTGCGCCAAAGTCCAATCGGGACTCGATTGAGGGACGCTTTGCGCCAGGTTGATCGCGCGGGTAAGACCGCCGGCAGTGCCGGACTCGGCCACCAGCAGCGCCTGCTGATAGGACTCGCGACTTTGCTGCTGCGACTGCCAATTGGCAATGGCAGTCTGGGCTTCATCATAAATTGCCTGATTAGCCGGAATCTGAGAAGCTACCTCAATGGCTTGTTCCAACCGACCGGACTCGGCCAGCGTGCGAGCTTGATTCAAAATGGGCTGATTATCCATCCGCTGAATTTGCCAGCGCCAGTCGGCAGCCAAATCTTGCGCTTCATCATAAAGAGCGCTGTTGCTGGAAATTTGCTGCACTTCAGTAATCGCCGCTTGTAGACCAGTGCGATCACCGCTGGTTGCCGTTAGTTTGGCTCGATCAATGTAGGGCTGATCTTCGATTAAAGCAATGTCGCGTCGCCAGGCTTCAATTTGTGCTTGGACTTCATCCCATATGGGGTTACTGGGAGCAACTTCTTCCGCTTCCGTAATGGCCGCTCGCAAACTATCGACGGTGCCGGATCGCGCCACTTGCTGCGCCCAATTTAACTGCGCCACTCCTTCAAGTTCGGCTTGCCACTGTTGACGCAGCTCGCGAGCACGGGCATAAAGGGGGCGATCGCTGCCAATGCTTTGTAAACGCACAATGGCCGCTTCATAGCCGGCCGTAGTGCCAATCCAGGTCAGCTCATAGGCTTCGGCCAGGGTGCGAAAGTCGGCAATCTCTTTTTCCAGGCCAACGGAATCGGGAATTTCACCCAGAATCCTCAACGCCTCAGCGCTGTTTTGATCCGCTAAAGCCGCTTCGGCCAAATCAAGCAGGTCACCGCTCAGGGTGGCTAAAACCGTCTGGGCTTGATCATAAACGTAGCTGTCGGGGGCGATCGCCGCGACCTGTTCAATGGCCGCCACAATATCGTCAAGGTTACCGCTGCGGGCAGTGCGCTCAGCATTAGCCAGAATGTTAACTTCTTCCCGGGTAAGAGAAATCAAGCTGGTTAGCTCGTCATAGCGAGTGCTTGACCAATACTCATTGTCTACGGAGCGCAACTGAATTGCCGCTGAAAAGGCTTCGCGGAAATTAGAAGCCCGCAGATGATTTTCGGCTTTGCGGAAGATGGATTCAGCCTGTTCCCAAATCGTTTGCCACTGGGCAATGCGATCGCTGACTAAAGCCGCTGCCGCCGTATTTTGGGGAATTTGTTCAGCGATAGAAATAGCCGTTTCCAGTTCTCCCTCGTTAAAGGTCTGGTCAGCAATATGTAAAATCTCGTCGGCCCACAGTTCCACCCGGTCATTAATTTCGCTGCGCAGGGGATGATCGGCGGGCAAGGCTTCCACTAGGGAAATCGCGGCCAGCAAACTTTCGACTGACCCCTGGTCGGCATAGGCCTCAGCGCACTGCAGCCGCGTCGCTGCGGAAGCCAGCGGCCAAAAGATCGCTCGACAGTTGGGCAAGTTGGGAATGCGTAACAGGCTGACAGCAGAAGCGCCCGCAACTCCGCCCAACACAATCACCATCAGAAAAGCGCCCACTAACCAGCGATTAAACCGGGGCTCAGAGGAGATTTCGTTTGCCATAGTCGGTGCAGTTCTGTCCACTGGGGAATAAGCTGCTGTTGACCGAGACACTTGGCGAGACGAAGAGATACTGCGGGGCAGGGGCGTCATGGGCGATCGCTGCTGGCCAGGATGAGGCCGAGGACGCTGATCACGCTTTGGCGGCGGTGGCGAGCCAGAATCAAATCCGGAAGGAGAAGATGGTCGCTGCGGCCCCTGCGATCCATTGGGCGATGAATTATAAAGACTGCTCATGGGCTTTGTGATTAAGGTCTGGCAGCAAACTATCTAGCGTGACTGACCTGAAATTAAACTTTCTTTACTCTATATATGGCCAAATAAGTCAATGTTCCAAGCTGGGCACAGTATATCGAGTTCGCCAAAAAGTAGCGCTTTTCTTTCCGGATACAGCTCGATTGCTGAGGTTTGTAAAGGAGATTTAGACATCTCTCCCCCGTTATTGTCTGGGAACAGTGGGTAGCAGCTCCGAGATCCACGATAGCCTAATGAAGCTGAGCAAGGGAGAGCAGTTGTGAAAGTTGCATTTATTGGCCTAGGCACAATGGGCGCACCAATGGCGATGAATCTGCTGCGGGCGGGGCACGAAGTAACTGTTCATAATCGCACCCGCGATCGCGAATTACCGCTAGCTGAAGCGGGTGGACAGCGGGCTGACTCTCCTCGAGCGGCGGCCCAAACTGCTGAAGTCGTCATCACCTGTGTCAGCGATACTCCAGATGTCGAGGCGGTCATGCTCGGAGCCGACGGCATTGTGCACGGGGCTCAACCCGGCGCCGTCGTCGTTGATATGTCAACCATTAGCCCTACTGCGACTCGACAAATTGCGGATAAACTCGCGGCGGCCCAAATCGCGATGATTGATGCACCGGTTTCCGGTGGCTCAGAGGGCGCTCAGCAGGGCACGCTGTCGATTATGGTGGGAGGCGATGCCGCCGCAGTCGACCTCGCGCGGCCGGTGCTGGCGGTAATGGGCAAAACCCTTACCCATGTGGGGCCAATTGGGGCCGGTCAGACCACCAAAGCAATTAATCAGATCATTGTGGCGGGCACCTATTGGGCGATCGCCGAAGGCCTGGCCCTGGGACTCAAGGCCGATCTGCATATGTCGCAGGTGGTGCAAGCGGTCAGCGGTGGCGCAGCTGGCTCCTGGGGACTCGACCATCGTTCCAGCAATATGATTAACAACGATTATCCTTTGGGGTTTCGGGTGCGACTGCATCGCAAGGATCTCAATATTGCACTTGAGGCGGCCAGAGAATTAGGCGTCACTCTGCCCATGGCCGCCTACGTCGAGCAGATTGAAACCGGCCTGATTGGACGCGGCTTTGGTGATGAAGACGTCTCCGCGATCGCCCGTAGCATTCGTGAGCAGTCTGGATTAGAGGGGTGAATGGTGGGAGTCGCAGGGTATGAGGATGATGGGGTGGCAGGGCGTGAGAGCAAGTGGGGAATCCAAAAACGAAAAGCCAAAAGCCAAGAACCCAGAACTAATCCGCTTGGCAGAATTCCTGAATTTCAGGGGCCGTGTGGCTGTTATGAGCTAAATAATCCTCTAGCCAGGTGCAACTGCTGGCCAAGAGGGTATCGATATCTTCCATGCCTTCACGCTCCCAAACCAGTACTCGACCATCGCTGCTGCCAGACACGATATAGCCCTCAGCCAGGTCAACCTCCACGTCTCGGACCCCTTGAGTGTGTCCAGACAGGGTAGACAGCAACTTACCGGTCAGATCCCAGATGCGAATCGAGTTGTCATTGCTGGCCGTAATCACCTGCTGCCCATCGGGGGTAAAGGCGACTGAAAGCACACCATCTTCGTGGCCTTCAAAAGTGGTCAACAGCTCGCCCGTTTCCACCTGCCAAAGTTTGACCGTATTGTCATAGCTGGCGGTTGCTAGCACTTTGCTGTCGGGACTAAATTTAGCGTCTAGCACCCAGCTTTGATGTCCCCGCAAGACACGAGGCGCAGACTGTGAAATCTGATCAACCGACCAAATTTTGGTGAGGTGGTCCCAGCCGGTGGTGGCAACATACTGGCCGTCGGGACTAAATGCCAAACCAAAAGCGCCATCGCGATGGGCTTCGCGCTGGGCTAATAGGGTGCCATCGAGTTGCCAAAGCCGCAGCGTATGGTCTTCGCCAACGGAAGCAATGAGATCGCCATTGGGATGAAAGGCGACATTATTAACGCTGCCAATATGTCCTTCCAGCACCTTGACCATCGGCGTATTGGCCGTGAACTGCTGCCACAGACGAATGGTGCCGTCAATGCTGGCTGACGCTACGCGATCGCCATCCGGGCTAATATCTACGGCATTCACTGCATTGCTGTGGCCAGTCAACGTTTGGCGGAGGGTGCCGCGATGCTCTTTCCAGAGACGCACCGTACCGTCGACGCCCCCAGACGCGATCAGATTATCGGTTAGGGAAGTGGCGACCCCGTTGACTGGCCCCCTGTGCCCCAGCAAAGCGTGCAAGTTATCCCGCTGAAAATCCCAGATGCGGATGGCGCGATCGCCCCCAGAAGTCGCAATCAAATTGCCGTCAGGACTAATCGCCAGACCCGCGACCAGGCCGCGATGGCCCACCAAATTAGCCGATGAGGTGCCGTCTAGCTGCCAAATCCGCACCACTTTGTCATCGCCGACCGTCACCAACTGTTGACCGTCGGGCATAAACTGCACATTGTAAATGGGCCCTTCGTGGGCGGTGAAAGCGCGAATCAGCGATTGGTCAGCGATGTTGTGTAGTCTTACTTGGCGATCGCTGCCCACCGCCGCCAAAGTCTGTCCGTCGGGACTCAAAGCCAAGGCAATGAGGGCTGACTGAGAACTTTCAAACTTAGCGATCGCGGTGCCAGCAGCATCCCAAATATAAATATTGCCCTGTTCATCGCCGGCAATCAGCTGATTATCGGGCGTCCACAACAGGGTCTGAAAACCGCCAACGTCGCCGCTCAGGGGCGTCACCAAGCTGCCATCGAGGGCCCAGATTTTGACAGTGGCGTCTTCACTCGCCGTCGCCACCTGATCGCCCGTCGGCGAAAATGCCAGCGCCCGAGTGGGCTGTTCATGAGCCTGCCAGGTGGCTTCAAAACTGCCGTCACCATCCCAGAGATGGAGAGAGCCATCGGAATCAACAGCTGCCAGATGATCGCCATCAGGCGCAAAATCCATATCCAGTAAAGGATTGCCGTTGCACTCCAGAACGTCGAGGGGAGTCCCATCTAATCCCCATAGGCGAATGTTGCCGTCGGCACTGACGGAGGCCAGCTTTTGCTCATCGGGGCTGAAGGCTACCTGCCAAACGATGCCGGTGTGTCCTTCCAAGCGATTACGCTCTCGCACCCAAAACAGGGACTGTTGCAGAGAGCTGAGCACTTGCGATTGTAGCTCTGGCAGCTTTTGCTCGGGCGCTAGCGACTGAAAAAGCTGGCCCGCTTGCGTGGCCGACAGCAGCGAGTCGAATCGCCGATCAGATAAAAATAGCGCCTGTGCTGATTGACTTAACGCTCTCACGCGGGACTGTTCGGCTTGCTTTTGCGCCTGCTGGGCCTGGCGCGATAGTCCCCAACTGGTGATGCCCATAACCACAGCAATTACCGAAACCGCCGTCACCAACTGTAGCCACCGCTGCTGCGCGGCGATCGCGGCTTTTTGGTAACGCAGTTCATGGTCGCGAGCCGCCGATTCGACTTCCGCACTGGCAATCACATATTGATGATGCAGGGCTGTGGGACGGGGCTCTTGGGCCTTGCCCTGGGACAAATAGCGATTAGCTCGTTCTAAATCGGCGCCCCGCAGCAGATAGCTGCCGTCGCGATTGTTACGCTCCCACTCCAAAGCTCTGACCAACAGGCGGGTATGGGTACGCACATAATCTAGGTCTTGGTCCAGCGCTTCTAGCAGATTTTTGAAACCGGTATTGAAATTATCCTGCGGGCGCAAAAAGATCCAATTAAGGCGCGCCAGCTCTGGATGTACCTGATCGGGCTGGACATCGTGGCAAACCACTGGCACCAAGCGTTTGTTATGCTTCAAAGCTTCTTCAATTTCTTGACCGCAAACTTTGGAAGCGACGGAATCGGGACTCAGGACAAAGACGAAGGTATCAGCCAGCTCAATCCCTAACTGAATTTCTTGCCACCAGTCCACCGCCACAGGAATATTTTCCCAATCTACCCAAACCTCTCGCCCAGTGCCTTCTAATGCCCCATACAGTTCCTGCACAAACTCTTTATTGCGCCGGGAATAGGAAATAAAGACATTTGCCTGCTTAATATCGCCATCCAGCACTTGCCAAACGTCTTTCGGCATTTGGCGACCGGATTTGGGTGCCAGCCTAACCCGATAAAAAGTATCGGTATCCCGCTCAATCGTCTTGAGCAGTCCTTCTCTAGTCAAAGCGTGCAAATTGGTTTGCACCTGTGGTAAAGACTGACCGATGTTGTCAGCAATCGTCGAGGCGTTGGCTTCATAATGGCGCAGCAGCCAGTTGATGAGGGACTGCTGCTCCGGAGGCATGGTCAAAATATCAGCCACTCTGAGGCCGGGACGCCGCGATCGCTTGGTTGACTTTCCCTTTAAGAGCGCATTCAGCGCATCGTCTGCCATAGACACTCCTGATTGATAAAGCCGTGAACGGTGAAAGCAGTATTGGCCACAGTTATGACGACCTAATCGATGTAGACAGTAATGGCTATTCGGTAGCTGTATTTACTTCTTCATCATAGCGACGGCACTTAGCGCCAATACTTTCGCAATATTTCGCACAATCCATCGATAAGGGGGCTTAAGGGGGCGGGCTAATCCATCTAACCCATTAACAAAGTCTTGAGGTCTTGAATAAAATCAGCCGGTCGATTGTCTAAATCGATCGCGGTTAGCAACTCGTCGGAAGTGTCAATTAGTTTGGCCAAGCGTGGATCTTCAATCGCTTTGCCTTCGACCACTTTGTAGCGCAGAGCCTGCGCTATGTCGTCAGCGATGCGTCCGGTACCGGCAACAATGACAATGTCACGGCCAGCCGCCACACTCGCGTAGGCATCCTGCACCGTGACTGAGCCGCCATTGATTAAAATCGTCATTGACTCGTGATGTCCCGAAAGATGGGTGGCAATTTCGGAAATCCAAGGCGATTCGTCGCCCCATTGTGCCCCTGGCACTAATATGCAGTGGGTATGGTTAGGCTCCAAGGTTGAAGCATCGGGATGGCTCACCGGACTATCTGGCAGGTGGACCAGCGATCGCGGCGCCACTCCAATTAACGGAAAGTCTCCATTGATGGCAGTGCGAGCCTGCCCCATCAGCCGCATAACACCGGCATCGGTGCCGCCATCAACCACATAAAGCTGCATTTCGTGGGCCAGCGGCGCCAGCACCCGATGAAATAGGTCATCAAGCTGCATCTGCTGATCATCATCAAGACCGCTGGCTCCACCAACAATAACGAGGGTCGTGCGCGGCACCGCCAACCCTGTCCCATTGAGGAAATGAACAACATCGTCGATTTGTTCAACCAAACCAACTTGAACGCCCTGATGATTGGGGGTTTTTTGTTCTTCAAACTGATAGACCTGAACGGGAGATGGCATAGCCTTTAGAACGAGCCCGAAACAACTTAAGAAATACTGATGTCATAATGCTCATCCATCTTTGAATAATGGCTGCAAAAGACCACAATATGTAGCCGCAAATCACCCTAACTCAGTTACCAAAATGCCCAATTTAAGACATGAATTTGCACAGACGACATTAGTCCAATAATATATGAGGTCGCTGTAGGAGGGACTATTCATACTCACGCGATCGCCTTTATTCTGACATTCAGGCTGCTTGCGCTACCAACCTCAGCCGGTGAGCCAGAAATCTGTCATAGGTCAAATGTCTTCTAGTTGCGTGAATTGCTAACGCATTTATTGACTAATACCCAGCATTACGTCTCATCTACAGGCAAGCTGTCTGTATCAAACAACAATGGTCTGGCCAATACGGCACGCTTGCCCGCAACTACTAAATTGTTGCTGGTTTAGCAAAAGCAAATCACACGCCATTGACAAGCAGAGCGGTCACAAAATCCCAGCCCCAAAATCCTTTAAGATGCATGACGCCTGATCCTTAACCGATTGGCATTGAACAGTATCGAGCGGTAAAGCTTGACCGCATACCAAACATTTTGAGCTTAAAGTTAAAGCTGCTCTAAATACTCCAACAGGTCGGCCATATCTTTAGGCTCTGGCTGAAACTGGGGCATCGGTGGCGTTTGCCCGCTAACGACTTGTTGAATCAGCCGGGATTTGGATTTGCGACCCGATACGCCTAAAAGACTCGGCCCTACCTCTCCGTGGGCTTCGATGCCGTGGCAAACGGCGCAGTTCATCTGAAAAATCTCTTGTCCGCGATTACGATTGCCATCCAGTTCGAGAACATCCTGAACATAAGGATCGCCTGCCAGACCATAGTGCACGACAAATGCAGCGACAGCAATGGATACCATTAATAAACCGGCGAACACCACCCATAATTGGTTCCCCGCAGATACCTCAGACAAATTTTGCTCGCACGCGTTGTCAGTCAATGCTTCTATGGAGATTACGTTTCATTATTAACATAGCTTAAAGATATCTCAGAAAAGCGGCTTGAACAGCTTCCCTTAAGGTTTGAATGTTGCGAAGGATTAAACTGGCGTCATAAAAATCCCCTTTGCTGGGGTATCTTTTACCCAGATGAGACAATAAGACATTCATAATTTTCTCCTACTGTATTCAAAGGGAAACTGTTTGACATGGTTGAACCTCTTTTAAGTGGCATTGTATTGGGCTTAATTCCAGTGACTTTAGCTGGGCTATTTGTGGCGGCTTACATGCAGTATCGGCGCGGTAGCCAATTTGATTTAGACTAAACGGCCTTTCGAGCGCTGGTTGACTATTTCTGGTGCCAATCTGCACTCTGATTGCCTCGCCTTCAGAGAGGTGAAATCGGAGTGCAACTTATTCTTTATAAAAAATCGCTTCGCAGCTGACTAGCAGGGTCCGATCTTGAACGCCCATGCGGTTCTGTTTTTAGGGGTTACTCAAATTTCTGTTTCGATCGCAAAGCTCGTCGCAGCTTTGATTGGCTATGCGCGCTACAGCGTGTGGCCGAACTTGAATCGCAATTAACTGGCCAAGTTTCGTTGATTAAAGATAATTCTATGCCGATTGTTGCTTTCCGTAAGAGCCGTACAAGAAATTTACCGCTCGTGGGGGGTATCTCCAGGGAAACTGTCGTCCGGCATTTTTGATTGCCAGAGTCCTGATGGCACAAGGCTAGCTTTAACGTTGCCCCGAGATTAAGGTTTTGCTGACTCTGATATTCAGATAGGTTCAGCCGTGCAGCTCGCTGGGGGGCTGAAAACCGCAAAGTCAGGTAAGTTGACTGTCTTTATGAACGGTCAAACTCTACTGCTCTGGTTCGCTCTCTGACGTCTCTTCTTCCCCGACTTTTGGCACCCAATTAGGCTTGTCTGCGCCTTCCCAACCAGGGGGCTTTTTAGAGTTATACCAAGCGATGGAGCCAATAATGACAGCGGCAAAAAAGCCTGTGGCCAAAAGTCCGTAAAATATCGTACTTAAGGTGGAAGAATAATCAAGAGCCGACAGCGTCAGAAAGCCAAGCATTTTTCCTCATCCCGTTGAAAGTTAGAAAAAATTGATGCGATCGCTGCACTCTTTTCCAAAGTAAATAACACCCTCTATGGGTCTTATTTTTAGTTGAGACCGAAACAGTTGAATCCGATTTGCCCACCGGGCTCTCCAATTTCGGAGAGGGTTGGATCCACCATTCCCAAAACTGGGGTTATACGGGGGGGATCAATAGGTGAGTCCGGCTGTTGAAAGCGCGATCGCGAGTGTCGCAAGTATATCAAACGGTCTGACGCTTATTGACCATTACTCATCCTTTAGACTTTTGAGAGCGCCTCCAATCGAAATTACAAAACCGACAGTGAGCATAAGTTTGTGAGCCGAAAAGGCAATTGGTTCAAGGCATAAACATTGATGGAAAAGCCGATTTGTCAACAAATGATTTGCCCTCTTAACCGATTTTGACCAGTCAGAATATTGCAAAATTTATTAACAATAGAAGGCTGGACACAAAACTTAAACTTGTGGAGGCGGCAACGCAATAGTTCCGTAGTAGGGTGTTTAACAAGCACTCACAGCTTAAGACTTGTTTTTAAAGCGGGACGGTATTCATGGTCAAACGCGGCTCTATCGTTCGCATCATGCGAAAAGAATCTTATTGGTATCAAGAGCTTGGCAAAGTTGCCAGCGTTGACCAAAGCGGTATTCGTTATCCCGTTGTGGTGCGGTTTGAAAAAGTTAATTATGCTGGCGTCAACACTAATAACTTTGCATTGACTGAAGTGGTGGAAGTTGAATCTCCCCCTGATAAAAAGAAGAAGTAGCTTCTGTAAAGCGAGAACGGTTAACCACCAACGGCACATTCAGGGGCACATTCAGATATTTTCACTGGGCATCTAGGCGGTATCTGAAGAGTGGTGAGTGACAGTGTGGGCAAAATCTTGAATCGCGTTTTGAGTGGTTTTTGGGATCGTGCCAGAGTTACCTGAAGTTGAAACAGTTTGTCGCGGCCTCAATCAAGTTACGCTTAATCATCATGTCCAAGGTGGGGAAGTGCTGCTTCCGCGCAGTGTTGCGTATCCTGATTCTGTTGCAGGCTTCTGGCAAGGCGTTTTGGACACCACAATTAAGCTTTGGTCACGCCGTGGCAAATACCTATTGGCGGCTCTCGAGCAGTCGAACGGCCAATCTGCTGGTTATCTTGGCGTACACCTGCGAATGACGGGGCAATTACTTTGGCTGTCGCCGCAGGCACCCATATCGAAGCATTGCCGGGTCCGATTCCAGCTTGATGATGATTGCGAGTTGCGGTTTGTTGACCAGCGGACCTTTGGCCGGTTATGGTGGGTGCCGCCGGCCGTGCCGATAGCGTCAGTGATAACTGGAATTGCAGCTTTGGGGCCAGAGCCTTTTAGCGATCGCTTTTCCGCTGACTACCTTTATCAAGCCACTCGCGGACGTAAGCGCCCCATCAAAAATGCCCTGCTTGACCAGGCCTTGGTTGCCGGTATCGGCAATATTTATGCTGATGAGGCCCTGTTTTTGAGCCACATTCGTCCTACAACGTTATGCACTCGCTTGGGCAAACAGCGTATTCAGAAGCTGCACGATGGCATTCGCGCGGCGCTGGCAGCGGGTATTGCCCAGGGCGGCACCACCTTCAGCGATTTTCGCAATGTGCACGGCATCAACGGCAATTATGGCGGCGTAGCTAACGTATATGATCGCGAAAAACAGCCTTGTCGAGTTTGTGGAACGCCGATTCAACGCATCAAGCTAGCGGGACGTTCTGCTCATTTTTGTCCGCAATGTCAGCGAAGCTAAGCGGCGGTTTACAATAAAACAGCAGTTGTTAAAGGTGCGGTCTGATATGGCTGGTGGTTTGAGGCGTGGCGATGTCGTTCGGGCAGTGCGTGAAAAACTTGAGAACAGTGTTGAAGCAACTGCGAGCGATACGCGGTTTCCTCCCTATTTGTTTGAAACTAAAGGGGAAATTTTAGAAACTCGGGACGATTACGCCCTTGTAATGTTTGGCAGCATGCCTACTCCTAACATCTGGTTACGGCTTGACCAGTTAGAAAAGTTTGAATAATCCGCTTGCCGTATTCACTATTTGTTGTCTCCACTGACTCAGCACTAGCCAGATAAGTTTTGCCATGTCATCTATACGTCGTCGGCTTGACTGGGATCTTTTGAATGTGATTCGGGGCGCCATCACCCTCGTACTTGATCCACAGCAAACTCAATCGGTATATGACGTTGAAGACGGGCTACGGCACCATCGAGCAACCGCTCTTGCTGTCGAGTTTGTTAAGCAGCATTCGGAAGTTGCCGCCATTTTTGCTGATCGATATTTGGCTAAGTCGCCCGATTTAGCGGCTCTAGCCCAGCTACCCGCAGGTTCCCTGGGCAATCTGTATGCTGTTTATTTAGACGAGTCGGGATTTGATGCCAACTTCTATCGGTTGATAACAGTTGAAGACGACGCTTCTTACTTTTTAATGCGTATGCGGCAAACCCATGATATTTGGCATTTGGTGGCTGGTTTTGGCACCGATGTCCCTGGTGAATTGGGTCTTAAAGCCTTTGAGCTCGCTCAAACTCGACGGCCGCTATCAGCGGTTCTGTTATCGGGAGGCGTGTTGAGTGCAGTCTTTAAGGCTCCAGAGAGCATCGGAGCGCTGCTAGAACAAATTGCCATTGGCTATCGACTGGGAGCCACTGCCGAGCCGTTTTTGGCGCAGCGGTGGGAAGATCACTGGGATCGCCCTTTAGATGATTGGCGTAGGCAACTTAACTTCCAGCCCATGACCCACTATCAGCCCTAGCGGCCAGTCGCCGATGCCGATAGAAAAGGCAGCATAATGGTGAAGCGATGGCCGGACTCTTGCGTGCCTGTCAAGGCCAAGCTACCGCCATGTCGCTCAATTAGATGGCGTCCCAGCAAGAGTGATAGTGTTTCGCGCGATCGCAAAATCTCATTCTTTGTCTGAAAATGAGAATCGCTCTTGGCTGCTTTAGCTGTCAGGTCTTCTCGTCCGGAGGCTCGCGCCAGCAGTCGTGCCAACATTTCTAGTTCTTTGTCGGTGCTTTCCAAGCGCTTATGCAGGGAAGTTACTGCTTGAGGAATGCCATCGCCCAACCAGGGGTGAGACATTTTGATCCCGATTTGTAAGCTATTATTCCGCTCAGCGCTGTGGATCTGCAGGATACCGCCTTCACCAGACAGCTGGATGATGCTGAACAGCAGATGGTAGAGCAAATATTTCACAACATCACGGTCTAACGTCCACAGACGGGAGCCCGGTTCAACAGTGAAGCGTATTTCTTGACTTTTCTGTGCAAGCTGAGAATTAAGCATACATTCAACATGTTGTCCAATCACTTCCACATCGACCGATGTCGGATGCAATGGCTGCATTTGCGCATCGAGACTGCTGAGCTCCAAAACCTCATTGGCGATCGCCAACAAGTGCTGGCTACTGGTATGAACGATATCGGTATATTCCCGCTGCTTAGGAGTTAATGCGCCATATATCTCTCGGCTAAGCACACTTGCCATGCCAGTGATCGTCGTCAGGGGATTGCGCATATCTTGAGCCAACTGGCTCATCAAAGTTAGCCGCACTGTATCAAGCAAATATCCTTCCTGAGGCGCTGATGAATTGATTGCGTTGTGGGGTGCAGCCGGATCATTCAATACGCTCACGAGTTGATACCGCTCGAACTCGCTGACACTCCAGCGAGCCAGCAGTTCCATAAAAGCGATCGCATCTTCAGAAAACGTGCGTGGTTTCAGATCCATGGCGGCAAGCAGTCCTAGGCAGCGCCCCTCTGCTGTTAGCAAGGGAATGCCAATGTAAGACCGAATACCGTATTCGCTAGACAAATAAGACTGAGCATAAGGGCTATCAGCGGCGATGTTGGGCAGCACTAAACTACGCTGCGCCGATAAAACAGTTTTTACCAAACTATCAAGCAAAGGCAGGCGACGGGTCCGGGCTAGTGGATTCATAAGACCCAAGTGAGAAAGTCCCACTGCCGCTCTCAAGCTCAGAGCCTCCTGGGAAATTGCTCCAATAAAACTAATGGGAATTCCGAGAAAGCGAGCCGCCGTTTGTGTCGCTTCTTCAAACAGAGGAAATTCAATGTCGGCTAATGTAAATGCCGACTGTGTATTCGCTAAATCTATGGGCTTTAAGGTGGATGAAGGAGCAGAAGAAACCTGATCCGTAGCTCGATGGTTTTCTGATTCGAGCGAAATAATTGGCTTCATAGATATCACCGAATGCCTAACTTATTTGAATATTTGAATATGCTAAAGTATGCCCATAGGAATTAATTCTCTAAACCAATTGATAATCAAAATAAAGAAATTCCGTAATTTCTGTCAAGAAGGCAAGAGTCTGGCGCAAAGTATGTTTCTGGCGTCAATAGCTTGATATTTGAAAAACGCTTGACTCAAGGAGCATGCAATGTTCAAAATGTCACGCTATTTGGTTGATTTCGGAAAAATCACTGTCTGTTTCTTTGATGTTAGAACAGGCGATTCACTAAACTAAAGTCAGCCATATATTTATTTGTCAGCATGAGATATCTGCAGAGGTTTCTCGGTTATTACGGATGGCTTAATCTCTAACAGAGAGCTTATAAAATATCGATTTTATTCGTTCATTTGACTTGATAAATGTTTCCCAGTCAACGGGATTTATACGGATAAATTCTATTGGTAACTTGCGTTCGGAGTGAAAAATACCAGGGATTGGGCAAGCTGCAATATTGGCAAATCATTCAGCCTCCTCCTGTGGATAACTCAGAAGAGTCGCTTTGCTGCTTTGCTAACTTTGGCTGTTGCTTAAAGTAGAGCGTCAACAGATGCGGCAAGATCGGTAGTGCTGTAGCCGCGCGATCGCTGATGTCTAATGGGTTGAATTAAAATCATGGTGATTTTTGGTGAGCTGCCATTGAGATTCTCACTAAAACCGCAAACATTTACCAACGTCAAATTG
This sequence comes from Cyanobacteria bacterium P01_C01_bin.120, assembly GCA_039027715.1. Lineage (GTDB taxonomy): Bacteria > Cyanobacteriota > Cyanobacteriia > Phormidesmidales > Phormidesmidaceae > Halomicronema. The sequence continues at coordinate 40,238 of JBCCJU010000011.1, read as the reverse complement.
GCTGTGCATAGCCCCATAAATCACTAATCACAAGGAATTTTGCCGAGTCGTAGGGCCGGGCAGCGGTCAACGAGACACAGAGAACTCAGACCTCTGCTCTGCATGCTGCAGATGATGCAGGTACTTTTATCGATTTATGCCTGCGTCTTGGTGGAGAGCGATCGCGGCCATAGGTTCCACAGTAGCGACAAACTGTCCGGCTTCGTCTACCGTCACGACTTGGTTACAGTCCCCGTTAGCACTAGCCTCAGCGCCAATGATTTCACAATACCTGCCGGCGGGCAGCTGGGTTTGAAAACGTCGAGTCAGCGGCGCCGCTTCACGGTTAATGACGATAAAACCGCGATCGCCGCGACCAAAGGCAATTTGATTATCGCCATTGCTCCACCAATTGGTGATTTCAGGTACAGTCTGAGTCGCCGCCCGAAAATCGATCATCGCCGTAACTGAGGGATGCCGATGCTCACAAATCCATTCCTGACCGCATCCCAGAGTGTCCGGCGCATACACCGTGCGAGTCTGGCCTTCAGCCGTGGCGGGCGGCCCCTGCTCTGACGACTCAAATGCATAACTCGACATCACCCGCGGCTTGCCGTAAGGATAGGCCAGCATAAACACCAGCGCTAATGTGTGTAGTTCACCATGGTGATAAGTAACGTAGTGACCACCGCCGCCATGCCCCCGCTGTTTGTCATGGTTATCGATAAAAACGACGGCTTGATGACTAGGGACTAAATCAGCGGCTGATAGAGAACTGTGTAATTCAGTGAGGGTGCGATCGCCAATATTCAAAAAGGCTTCTCCTACCAAACGACCATACTCAAACTCAACCACATCGCCCAGAGCGTAGTAATCCTGTTTGCGAACGGCTTCAGTGCCAGGATCAATGACCTCTTGATAAATAAATGGTTCAGTGTCAACGCGATCGCGCAACTGCTCCAGAATGCTAGCTAAGTCGTCATTAGGAATATGTTTGGCCGCATCAATGCGGAGTCCTGAGATGCCCAAGTTAATCAAATCAGCTAGGTAATCTGCCAGTTGAGCTTGTACTCGGGGCGAAACTGTATCCAAATCTGGCAGGCTAACCAATTCGCATCGTGTCACCTGCTCGAAACTCTGATAATCCGTAATTGGCTGACGACAGGTGCTAAAGTCCTCTGACTGATATAGTCCCGGATATTCATAGCGGATAAATTTAGTTCCCGCAGAGCCCGGAGCTGAGTCAATAGCGGCCATATGATTGATGACCGCATCGGCGTAAATCTTCACTCCAGCGGCTTGGCAACGCTGCACCATATCAGCGAGTTGAGCGCGATCGCCACTGCGGCTTACTAGCTGATAACTAACCGGCTGATAGCGCTGCCACCAGGGAAAGCCAAACTCAGGAGCGACAACATGCTCTTGTGGCGGCGAAATTTGCACGGCGCGATAGCCTTGCGGCCCTAAAACGGTTTCGCATTCACGCGCAATATCTGACCATGTCCATTCGAACAAATGAACGGTAACCGCCGCCGTGTCCAAGACTGCTGCCTCTTCAGCAGACGACAAATCAGCCTGTGTCGGGCGGTGCCAGAGCCAGGCTCCTCCAGCCAAGACGCTGAGCGCTAAGGCTAGAAACTGAGCACTCTGTCGTCTTTTAGCAGTTTGAAAATTCATGAAGCGATGTTGGCGGCCTTAGACTCCCACTGAATATGCCCAAAGCTGATGGTGATACATCATATTCATCGACAATTGAAGGCTTCTCAAAGCCTTAGATGGGTGCTTGCGTCTTTTGCAGAAGCGAACAATGCCTCTTTTCCGCAAGGCTAGGCGATCAAAGGGCGGCAATCTTTCAGCTTGTCGCTGAAGTTAGCATCAAGAATCTTGGGAACGAGGATACGGGCGGAAGTTGAGCAGGGGACTTAAAACCACCATGCCGGGGAAAAAGGCAAACATTAATCCATACACAGCGAACCGCTCGATTGAGCTCATTGTGTACCATTTAGCCTTGAGATAAAACAGAATAGCCAGCGGAATCACCAGCAAATAGACGATCGCCAAGCCGCCATATAGGCCCAGACTAATTAGCATATCCAAAGAAAGAGGCAGACTATTGAGGTCTATAGAAAAGGGCAGGCTGTCTAACATGCAAATCTCCAATAAACGGCCCTGGACAGCGAACACTCAGCTCGCTAATGTCGCAGACACCTTAAAAACTTTCGTAAATATATTCTAAGGCCCAGACGAATCCTCGTACAAAGTCGATCGATATGGAGGTTTCATCTGTAATATAGATATTTCTGAGAGGAATAACACCTGTTCTCAGCATCTGGGGGGGCGTGGCGGAATGGTAGACGCTACGGACTTAGAAAACTGAGCCTCAGTGGAGAAATCTGCTGAGTGTAAGCTCTCAAACTCAGGGAAACCTAAATTTGAATGAATTTTGCCTATGTAGGCACTTTTCATGAGGACATGGCAATCCTGAGCCAAGCCCAAAAATAAGGCAGAGGGCAGAAGCATGAAGGCAAAATTCAACTTCATTCTTTTGACTTCATCCTTTGATTGGGAAGGTGCAGAGGCCCGACGGGAGCTACCCTAACGCTAGCGGCGAGGGTAAAGGGAGGGTCCAATTCTCAAAGCTAAGTAGTTGGTTTTGCAACGTCAACTTAGCAGCAGTGAAAGCTGCAGGAGGATGAAAATCCGTTGACCGTTAAGGTTGTGAGGGTTCAAGTCCCTCCGCCCCCATATTTGAAAAAAGTGACCGCAACTAATAACTTTATGAAAGGAATTCTAATTGATTCCTCAAGCTGACATGGAGTTTTTCAGGGCTTGACATCTACAGCGATCGCAGTCTTCTTATAGGACCCAAAGATTTATGAAGACATAAACATCTTTTTTGGCATTCGTCATCATCAAGCCGCACTGTCACAGTTGCGGTTGAGCCCCTGTACTCTTGTAGGAGAGGACCAGCGTTTATTGAACGCACTCAACGGAAGCTGAAAGCCTAATTCCACTATCTTCTGCATCATCGCGGCAATTTGTATTGAGTAACAAGCGGAATTATCCCAGTTTCTACTGAAGGTAGTGATACACGGTCAATTCACGAAATTTACTGAGATCAGCCAAGTTGCCCCCAAAGCTTGGTATTGGATAAGCCTCCATGAGTTTTTAACCGATGTCTGGCCAGCCTGATCTCTACCTATCGTTAATGCTGTGCAATCAAATGCCCCTGAGAGAAATGGATACATATGTCAAGGGTTGAAACTTTCGTGGTGGATCATAGTCAACAGTCAGGTGCTCAGCCATATCGCCGGTCGCAAATGACCATAAGAGAGGCTCAAGAGAGTATTTATGATTTCTTATTGAGTATTGTTAAGGAGTGGTCGCCTGAAGACGTTTTAGAACAATTCAGACATCTTTTCTTTGAATACGGAGAAACTGCCAGCACTAATGTTTCTTCGGCTATTTATGTGCTCTTGTTCAGCAACGATGAAAAGGAATTTCAGAATACCCTCAAACGCTCCTGCTATATTCTGATTAACAACTGGGAGGTAGCTCGTCGCTATCAGGCCATTAAATACTTGGTTGAACAGTTTGACGACCCTAGCCTTAAGAAATATACGGTTTCACCAACTCTCAAACGTCTTCGAAGCTGGATTCTAAGTTTCATTGAAAGTGATGACTTTCAAGAATTAAGGCTGTTTATTTCGCGTTTTGCTCCTTCAGAATCGCAGTGGACATCACGATACACCTCTTATCTGCTAATTCAGCAATACGTCAATACTGACAATCCAATTGAGCAACGGGAAGCTGCCCGAGCGCTGTCTCGGAAACTAAAAGACCAGTACAAAATGGAACTGGCGATGTATACTGCCCATTCTCAAGATTATTCTGTCGCTAGCCATAAAAACCTCAAGAACCCTACCGTGCTAGGCGATGGGGCGCTTAGATTAATTAAGGCGATTGTTGTTCGGAAGGGGCAATATAGCTATAAAAATTTGGCCAATCTTTTTTTAGAGCAGGTCAAAGATTTAGACTACAGCAGCTTTAAGAAAAGCTTGGTGGAATATTTAATTTATTCCGTTCGGCAACCTGAAGTCGTCAAAACCTTAAAGCATCATCTAGGACAAAAGCTAGACAAGCTATACACTGAACACGATCGCGAGCCCGTAGATGCTTCCTTGCGGTTGCGCACTTGTAACCGAGTCATTGATGCCTTAATGACTGAAGACCAGCGATCGCCCTCGCCTTTATTTACGCTTTTACTTTCTCAAAGCAGTTCAATTTTATTAGCAATTTTGTTGCTAAAAACCGTTCTAATTTCGAAAAGCTCACATCATTATTTAGAAGCTCGGATCGCTGATTTAATTCAATATTACAGACAGTTTCCGAGAGATCAGTGCAGTTGGGTAATCAACTTTTTGGAAGTTTTTCAAGTGACTTTCGCCATCCATACTGAAAATATCGAATTCAACCTCGTTTCTCCCGAAGAAGCAGCTAAAGATGGCTTTAATGGTCCATTACAGGAATGGACTGAAGAGGAAATTGAAGCTTGCCGCATCTTTTCTCGCATGATTGCCTCCCAAGAGGCTGAGCCCAGATTAGAGGCTGAGCCCAGATTAGAGGCTGAGCCCAGATTAGAGGCTGAGCCAGAGTTATAAATACTGACAATGGCACCTGCCATTCACCACTGCGGAAGTCGTAAATGACAAAAGACTGGCAGACTCAAAAGACGTAAAGAAGAATTTATCGCTTGTAAGGACTCATATAGTCCCTTGAGCAAGCTTTATGTGGATTCTCTACAGCATTCTATTGCGCCCTGTTGCCGGAAATTTTTTGGCTTGGAAATTTTCCTTTTTGCCGTCCTGTCTGCGAAACTGGCACAGTCAGAAAAGCGATCGCATTTGCACACATTATCGTGTAAATCAATCCCCGACGCTGCTTGGAGAAAACCGATGGCAATTGCTCCACCGCCGATTTTGTTGGTCCACGGCATTGACGACACGGTCGAAATTTTTGCCGCGCTAAAAAGCTATTTGGGCGATCGCGGCTGGTCAAATATATATGCACTTAATCTGCAGCCCAACAATGGCGATGTCGGCTTAGATATTTTGGCTGAGCAAATTCGCGATTACATTGATCGTCACTTAACAGATGTGCCTTGTCTTGACATCATTGGATTCAGCATGGGCGGCATTGTTAGCCGTTACTATCTTCAGCGCCTCGGCGGTCTAAAGCGGGTGCGTCGCTTTATCACCCTGTCATCCCCCCACAGAGGCACCTGGACTGGCTATCTGCGATTCAACACAGGCGCGGCTCAGATGCGGCCCAACAGCGTTTTTTTACAAGACTTAAACAACACGGTTGAAGAGCTCCAGCAAGTTGAGTTCACTTCCATATGGACACCCTATGACCTGATGATTTTGCCCGCCAATAGTTCGTGGCTGCCTGTGGGAAACATGATTAACGTGCCGGTGCTAGCTCATCCTTTGATGATGACTGACCCGCGATCGCTGAAAGTTATTGTTGATTCATTGAGCGATCAAACTTTTCAACAGCCGCCTACAGCAACTTTACAGACTCAGTAAAGTAATCCCATAGAGCTCCAAGTGCGGGATGCACAGCCGATTCCAGTAGTAAACAACAGACTGTAGAAAAGCTTATTGTTTAGCTACTCATTCACTATGTTTGCCCTCAAACCCTCACATTCTAAAAATCTCTGAAGGTTTCACCGATACCTGACATTATTCTTACTCCCAGTCCAAGGCATAGCTCATTTGCAATGGCGGAATATTAAGGTCTTTGGGAGTCTTTAAGGTGGTTTCAAAAAAGGCGACGCTCTCTTTAAAGCCGGGTTTGCCGCGAGCGGCTCCCGTAACTCCCGATGCAATCATGACCCCACAGTAGCCATTGCTAGCTTGACACCACTGCTGCCACTGGTCGAGCAGCTTACTATCGTGAGCATCTACTGACAAAAATTCAATAAATAAATGAAAGTCACCATTGCCCGTGTGCAGCAGACCGAGCTGTAGCTCATCACCGGAAATGGGATCGCTTCCGGGATTAAAACAGATAGCTGCAATGCCTTCGGCGGCTTGCAACTGCTCTGCAAGTTTTTTCGCCTTGGGGCGAGAAGTTTGAATCGCCACCACTGGCATGGAGGCTAGGTTGCGGGGAGATTGCGTGCCCCCCTGAAACTTCTCGCTTAACCGCAACGCCTTCAAAGTAGCCTGCGATAGGCGAGTTAATAAGACCATTGCCCCCTCTGGGACATAATCATCGCGAAATCGTGGCAAATTGAATCCCGGTAGAGTGTCCTCAGCGGTATCAACGCCTTCTGCAACAGCAATCTGGGCCGTGATGTCAGGGCAGGTAGAAATCTGTACGGGAAGACGAGCCGTGCCGAGTGGATCGGGCAGCCGATAAGTGCTTGAAATGTCGGGAAAATCGGTCTGACTTAATGCTGTCTCGTGGGCTTGAAAAAACCGATTTAAGGCTTCTAAGCAGACTCTTAATACGGCTACTTCTTCAAGTTCAAGCTTATGCCTAAGCCCCTCTAAGGGATGTAGACTGCCAAACTCAGGAATTACTTCAGAAGGAGCTGCCTGCATCCAAGGCAAAGGTAAGAGAGACGGTTCGGTATCTTCTCTTACCAAATCAAAATTAATGAACAAGCAATCTTGCGACAAAAATGCCTGCTGCATTTGGCGAGTCGTTAGGTTACTCGCCGTAGCGGTTTTACGAAACTGAGTCAGCGATTCTAAAGAGCGATAGATTAGCAGGCCATATTCCAGACCCGCCATGCCCAAAACTGACACGTATAGCTTGCTTAGATTCCAATGATTGAGGCCAATCTCTACGATTTGATCGTCACCTAAATAATTCCAGGGAGCGTTGTCCCACATTTTCTGAGCCTGCTGAGCAAGCGCCTTTTCCCAGTCAGATGGCAAAGCCGGCGTAGTGGGCTCATCAGGCTGCTGCAGACTTTCAAAAATCTCGTCAATAATCGGCAGCGAGTCAATATGGTCAACCACAATGTCAAGGTCTTGTAGTGCTCCTCGCAGATAAAAATGAATTTCACGATCGCTCACCACAATTTTTTGCGGTCGTGCCGGTGGCATGGCTCCTTGCGGATGTTCCATAGCCTGCAGCAAGGTTCTAACTACTGCCTCATGCCCAGTGTCAGCGGGAATAATGGTGACGGCTCTCAATGCTCCCTCGGTGCCATCAACCCAAATAATACAGTCGCTGGCTTCTTCATCACCGTCTGGCAGGCTGCCGTCATAGCCAAAAGCATCTAACATGCCCTCAGCAATCGACCGGCGATCGCCTTCCCAAACAACGGGTTGCTTAGGTAGTCGCTGCAAGCGAGCGCATGTGAACGGACTGAGGGTATACATGGGGCTGACAATCAAATTCCTTGCAAGATGGTTTTAGCAAAAGACTGGCTGCGACCGTAAAAATGTAAGCGCTTACTTAACAATCACGATAGGGTCGCTGAGGTTAAATTGCTCAGAGCAATGTCGACCAGCCTTTAGATTAACGTCTATATATTGCCGCAAAAGTCCTAGACTCGCTTAGGGCCAATGTCACAGAGTTCACCTCAGTTTTGTAGCTGTGGTGCGTTCACTTTAGCGATGACAAACATCACATTCCGCTGGTGAACACAATACTTGCACAGACTCTGAGAAAACGTTGATGAATTCGCCAATCCGTGGGGTTCTCAGCACCATCTTCTGAGTCTCTCTAAAGCGGCACTGAGCTTATAAAGCGGCGCTGATCAAGCTCAATGACCTTGATCAGACTTAAATGCGAGGCCGGTCAATTTGCCTTTGCTAGTATAAGCAGCCTGCTATCCGAATCACTTCCAGATGCGATCAGCAGGACAGCTTTGCCTAAATCGCGTCTAAATCAATTGTTAAGTACTTATTAATCATGGCCTGTTAGCTTGCGTTCAGACTGACCCAAGGAGAAAACCATGGAATGCGCACGTCTGCTCATTGCGGCTGTCTTGCTGCTGTTGTTGGGTGATTTTGTTGCGACTTTTGGTTATCACGTACCGGAGCACGTCTTTGGTAAATTTCACAGCTTGGTTCATCACAGCTCCGAACGGAGTTTCGTTCGGTACGCGATTAAAAATCGCCGGCCACTGGCTTTGATTGATGGTTTTTTGAGCGCTTTTCCCTACTTCATGTTTATTCCCCTGTTGTGGAGAATCTCGCCGTGGGGTGTCGCGTTAGGGTTGTTTTTGGCCGAACTGCACGTGATTTGGCGGCACCGTTTTTTGGCGGCCCAACAACGACCAGCCTGGCTCAGCAAACTGTTTCGGATGCTGCATATTACAACGCCCGAGCGTCACTGGATTCACCATAAGTATGCCAATCAAGCCTTTGGTGATATCTTCGCGTTTTATGGCAAACCCGCTGAATGGTGGCTCAAATATCTGCGTTCTCTCAAGCGACGCTATCGGATGGCGACTCGATAGCCATAGTGTGAGTGTCTTACCGGTGACATAATCTCCCGAATTAGCGCTGCTTAGGTATTTACAGAGGATTTGACTTGACCGGTGCCGGCGGCCGAATCCGCGGCTTTTCGATATTACGACTGGGTCTGCTGGGGCGATCGCTACCGCCTCGGGGTCCTCCACGTCGCGGTCCTGATGGTTTGCGCTTCTTTTTCTTTTTAGGAGGCACCATGCGAATGGAACGCCCATCGGTGACAACTAACTTTTCACTTTGACGCTCGATATCAAATTCCCAAAAATAGCCCACTGTCTTACCGGCAATCTGGCCAAATAAATTAAGTTTGAAAGCCTTGGGTGGCTTGCCTGAGCGCTTCGACCCCTGCACAATTTTGACGAGAATGGTTTCCGTCTGTTCGTCATAGTTCAACACCTCACCGCGAACTGAAAAATAGTTCTCAGCGGGTTCTTCCTCCGCTCCAACAGGTGCTTTTGCCGCTTCGTCGGCAACTGTTTCCATTGCTTCTGAGGACGCTGCTATTGCTTGAGGAGACTCATCTGGCTCATCTTCTGACTCATCTATTGAAGTAGGGGAGGCATCTATCGGTTCCGGAGACACTTCTGCCGGCGCATCTATTGCCGAGTCAGCAACCTCGACAGGTTGCTCAACAGGCTCAGTCGCAGCAGCTTCAGTGGCCTCAGATGTATCTTCTACTGCTTCAGGGCTGTCGGCGTCGGTGTCAGCCTCGTCAGTTACAGCTTTAGTCTTGGGGTTTTCACCCGGTAGCCCTAAAGTGTCAGGTTCCCAAACGCCGACAATTTGTAAGTGAAGTCCACTATCAGTAGCGCTCTCTTCTTCGTCTTCAGCTGGCTGTCGGGTCCGAGGATAGACTACCCAGAGATGGGACTCAGTCAAGTCAATGTGCTTCTTAATTAGACTGGTGACCCGGCCCAATAGGACAGCGCTCATGGTGGTGCCATCTTCAGTCATCATATCGCCACGATTGAGCTGTTCTTCGGAGGGCTGATATGTGCCTTTTACTAAACCAATTGCCCGATATTGCATTGGCTCACTGGGCGGCGCAATTGGATGATTGGTTGGCACTTCGGGTGGCGTCTCCACCGCTGCTTCAGGCACTTCGGGTGGCGGTTCTGAAACCACCGGCGGCGGAGCCATGGAAGCGCTCGCCTTGGGCCTAAGAACCTTGGGATCTGCAGCTTCCGGTCGTGGTGGTGGCTGACGTAATGAAGGCCGCTTAGGACGAGGACTTAACGATTTGTCATCGTCTTGAGACGATGATGCTTTTAGGGGCTGATTCTCCGCTGCACTCATGGATCTTCGGATCCTCCTGAACCTCAAACTCCCACCTTTGATAGACAGAATGGGGGTTATTCACTCAAGGTTAGCATTGCCATTTGTATCCCGCGAGATCCTGTCCCCGTCAATTCTTTTTCAATTCTTTAAGGTGGCTAATAAAAATTTCAACCTGCACTCTGCTTCTTTCTGCGTCATTGTTGAGACAAAATCCGTATGGTTTTGGCAACGATCAAGCAATTAGCTGTGACCAAATAATTGTCGGAAGGTATCACCTCTGCAGAACTCACGTGGTTGAGTTCGAATTTTGCCTTTCTGCAACTCAATTCTGAAAGAAGATTGCAGCCAACGATCGCCAAAATCGAGGGATGCAGGCAGTGGATGGGTAAGTCTTATCTGAAGATTTTAGAGCATGTCAAACTCGGGGCTTGATTATGGAATGGAGGCGCTAAGATAAGTCACGTTGAATTCGGAAGCTTGCCTGTGGCTGTTAAGCGCAACCGTTGGTTGGTCATTAGTGTCTTAGTGGTCGCTGTTGGGGCCTTTTTGGCCCTGTCAGTACTGCCATTTTTGACGGCTGGAGGCGATCGCGCTTCAACGGGGACGCCTGCCAATGGTGGCCCTGCCGGGGCAGCGGATGCTCAAGCAGAGCTAGAGGATCGGGCCAGAGGCTATGAACTGGTGCTGGAAAGAGAGCCTAATAATCAAACGGCGATTGAGGGATTGGTAGAAGCTCGGATCCAATTAGGCGATTTAGAAGGCGTGATCGAGCCGCTGGAAAAACTGGCCGAGCTGAATCCGGAGACGTCGGAATATCGCATTTTGCTGGGGCAGGCTAAGCAAAATATTGGCGATTTTGAAGGCGCTGCTGAAGCTTATCGCAGCGTGTTGACTCAGCGTCCAGGCGATATGGATGCATTACAGAGCTTAACTGCACTTTTGATTCAGCAGCAGCGTCCCCAAGCCGCCGTCGGACTCTTGCAGGACACATTACAGTCAGCGCCGCAGGTCAATGAAGTTACTCCAGGCGCGATTGATGTGGGCTCAGTACAGCTACTGCTAGCTCAGGTCTATGTTGAAGAGGGCAATACGGATGCGGCGCTGCAGCTTTACGATGAGGCGATCGCGGCAGCCGAAGATGATTTTCGTCCGGTGTTGGCCAAAGCTTTGGTCTTGAGAGAGACCGGCAGAGAACCTGATGCAGTGGTGCTGTTCAAGCAAGCTGAGGAATTGGCCCCTGCGCAGTTTAAGGACCAAGTGCGTCAACTTGCCGCGGGAGAGGAAACCGTAACGGCTCCCAGTACTACCGGTGAGGAATCGGTCCCTGCAAATAATGAGGCATCAGAGTCAACAGAAGCGACGGAATCTGATGCCGCCGAGGATGAAGACTTTATTGATTCAGCAGAATAGGGCTGTGGGGAATTAAGTGGAGTGGCAGAGTGTGATGGTGTCTGGATAGTGGAGTGATGAAAGGTGGGGTGGGCATCTTGGCCATAAGCCTGATAGAGAATCCAAAATCAAGAGCTCTTTTTTGGAACTCTGTAGGGCGCTGCCCTACCCGCAGGCTGCTTTAAATCCCAAGCTCAACCACAAACCTTATTCCTGAGTATCGAGAAAGAGGCCGAGGCCATTGTGTACGCGGCCAACGGTGCTGCCATGGCGGTTGATGATAGTGCCGCCGAGATACAGGCTAGACGAGGTGCCGCCATCCAGATTAAGGGCATCGCGAGCCCCCAACTGCTGCATAATTTGCGCGGTCTCTGTCAGGGTAGGGCCGCGTCCGCCAGGACTGTAGTGAACAGCGACCAGAATTAAGTTGCCGTCGGCGGTGATGGCGATCGCACTCCGGGGAGCAGCCTGAGCAGCGAAGGCATCACTGAATCCTTCTGCTCTGGCATCGGCATTAAGCTGGCCATTTTGCACAAGAATCGGGCCGCCGCCCACCGCTGTCGGAAAGTTGGCGAAATTGGGTGGACGTAAATCGGGGCTGAGATTGACCGCTGTGCCGACAGGCAAAGATTGAGCGGCTGAATTAAAGGAGCGCAGCGCCAGTAAATAACCGTCTGCCGGAATTTCGTAAGCGCCGGTACCGGCAGCGCCGGCGGTTATTTGCTGCACGACGCGATCGCCAGTAACCGCAATTAGCCGTTCGCCATCGGTGATTGGTGTGTAACTAGGACCCCAGGCGCGATCATACAGGCCAATGCCTGCCTGTACATAGCCGCTATTAATGTGATTTACGGTAAAAGCGTTACCGGTGGCAGTGGTCAATGAATAGGTCAAAGCGAGGCGACTGAGGGCAAATTGTCGCTGGGAATTCCAGGCAATCGCTCCCCGTCCCAAAATTGGCCCCGAGATCCACTGTCCTCCGCGCCGCACGGCTCCCAGCGGCAGTTGATTATTCCGATTGAAAAATCCGGAATTAATGGCGACGGCGGCTTCAGCATTCATGGCCATGGTCTTGAGGGGGGTAATGCCGGGGAGTTGATTGGTACTGCCCCATATCGGCTCTAGGCGATTGCTGTCGCTTAGCCCTAGCCAGATTTGATGCACGGGAAAACGGCGATCGCCGACAGTTAAATACTGCTGTTTCCACAAAACGCCAGGAGCCCAGCGAATTTCACGCGGTACGACATCGACCCGGCTGATATCAATCACGATGCGATTGGGATTAGGCAAGCTCCAGACGCGGGGGCGAGCGGTTTCTTTGAAAGTGCCGCGAATCTGTATTTCACCTGGCAGAGACCTGATTTGTAGTGAATTCAGCTCATTCCCGGCTGCCGTGGTCAACGTACTGGCGTCAAAGCTGCCGCCCGCTTGTGCCTGAACCGTCAGGGTGAAAGCCGTCGCGTCTTCATCCAGGCTCCACAGCACCGGACGATCCACGTCTAGCACCAAGCGATCGCCCCACTCTTGCCTACCCCGCCGCCCTGCCGTCACCGTGCCAACTGGTGCCTGCAGGCGCAAAGTGTTGCCCTGAGGTATGAGCTGCCAGCCCCGCTGTGCCGCCCAAGTGCTGATATCCAAATAACGATAGCCATGGCGATGCCAGGCCGACAGAGTAGTCGCTTCGTCTGAAAACCAGACCACCGGCTGCTGCTCGGGCAGGGTACTGTTCTGTAAATCGACTCCCAGATGGGTCATCAGCGGCAAGTCCGCCACCCCAATGCGATCGCCTCGCTGCTGCCAAGGCACCGGCACAGTTGTACTGCCGACAATCATGCTCGTACCTTGCTGATTTCCGGGAATTTGGGCTGAAGGCGCGGTGAGGCGAGGCGAGTCCTGTTTCGTTTCAGCGGCTAAAGCAATCAGCACTCGTTGAAATCTGGAATTGCTGCCTGTCACCAGAATGGCGAGGCTTGTACTCAACCCTACAGCCATCCAGACAGACCGCCATTTTGCCGACCACCTTGCTTGCATATCCTGCTTCCTGACGAATCTCGTCATTTTGATAGAGCTAACTTCTTGCAAAAGCGTAATCATCCACACAGCAAAATAAATGAATTCTTTGTAAAAATAGAGTACTTATCAACGCTTCTGGCTTTTGCCAAGTTTTGATTGGCTGACCTCTATTTAACGATAGGTGGTTAGCGAAAAGTTCTGTCTCTGATGGGCCAGAGCAGTATAATCATTGATCCAGGTCATGGTAAAAGTAATCCTAAACGACCTGTTTTTGATTTGACTAAGGTTTCGCCTAATCATGAACAGTTAGACTCCCGTCCAATGTTGAGACCTGGCTAACTGCTTACTTGATTAGAGAATTCGGTCAAAACTTCCTTAATTGCTGAGTTGTAGGGCGATTATTTGCCCCGCACCTAGACAATTAGTTGGCACGGAGACCGATCAGTTTTGCTGTAGCGGGCTAGTTTTGAGTCGCCTGGGGCGACAATCCTTGTTGAAATTACATCTGACAGTCGTCTCATGGGGAATACACCTTTGAATCTTAATCAGTCCAGTCATCTAGGTATTAGTGGGATGCTTCAGTGGGGGCCGCGATCGCTAGTAGAAGAGCGTGACGCCTGCGGGGTGGGGTTTGTTGCTGATCAGCAGGGTCGGGCCAGCTTCAAGCTGGTGCAGCAGGCGCTGAAAGCATTGGACTGTATGGAACATCGTGGCGGCTGCTGTGCTGACAAAGATTCCGGTGACGGCGCTGGAGTCATGACTGCTCTGCCCTGGATGCTGTTGCAAAATTGGGCTGATTGCCAAGGTTGGGACACCACCTTGAACCCCGAATCTACCGGTGTAGCCATGGTGTTTTTGCCGCTGGCGGCTGAACCAGCGGCGATCGCCCGGGAACAGTTCGAAATTGCGGCTAAAGCAGAAGGATTTACCGTCCTGGGCTGGCGGGAAGTTCCCGTGAAGCCGGATGTCCTGGGGGTTTTAGCGAAGCAAAATCAGCCTCGCATCGAACAGTTTTTCGTGACTTGTGATCACGCCCAGGGCGATGAGCTGGAGCGTGAGCTCTATCGTCTACGGCGCCAGGTTCATCGGGCGCTGTTGAGCTGGGAAGGGGACGCCGCGATCGCCGCCGCCCTCAAGGAAACTTATGTTTGCTCCTTTTCTTCGCGCACTATTGTCTACAAAGGCATGGTGCGCTCGGCTGTCTTGGGTCAGTTTTACCAAGATTTGCAAAACTCTGACTACGTCAGTTTCTTCGCCATTTATCATCGCCGCTTTAGTACTAACACGATGCCTAAGTGGCCTTTGGCTCACCCCATGCGCTTAGTGGGCCACAACGGCGAAATCAATACCCTAGTGGGCAACATCAACTGGATGAAAGCGCGAGAAGCGGATTTGGATCATCCCATTTGGAAAGGTCGCACCGAAGAGTTGCTGCCCACTGTCAACATCGACAATAGCGATTCGGCCAACCTTGACGGAGTAATGGAGCTGCTGGTGTGCTCGGGACGGACGCCGCTGGAAGCTTTGATGATTATGGTGCCAGAGGCTTACCGCAACCAGCCAGCACTGGAAGAATATCCTGAAATTACCGATTTCTATGACTTTTACAGCGGCCTGCAAGAACCGTGGGACGGCCCTGCACTGATTGCGTTTGGCGATGGCAAACAGGTGGCTGCCGCGCTTGATCGCAACGGCCTCCGTCCAGCCCGGTATATCATCACTTCCGACGGCCTCATCATTGTTTCTTCCGAAGCCGGGGTCGTGGATGTGCCGGTTGAGACCATTGTGGAGAAAGGCCGCCTCGGCCCCGGTCAGATGATCGCAGTAAATTTTGAAACCCACGAGATTCTTAAGAACTGGGACATCAAGCGGCGCATTGCGGCTCGCCAGCCCTATGGTGACTGGCTGGCCCAGCATCGTAAGTCAATTCAGCCGCAGCTTTTTGTCGAGGAGTCGACGCTGGCGGATGACAAACTGCTACAACAGCAGACGGCCTTTGGCTACACCGCTGAAGATATCAGCATGGTGATTCAGGACATGGCAGCCCTGGGCAAAGAGCCCACCTTCTGCATGGGTGACGACATTCCCTTGGCCGTACTGTCTACTAAAGCCCATTTGCTGTACGACTACTTTAAGCAGCGGTTTGCTCAGGTCACCAATCCCCCCATTGATCCTCTGCGGGAGCGACTGGTAATGTCGCTGGAAACTCAGTTAGGTAAGCGAGGCAATCTACTTGAAGAACACGCCCAGTATGCGCGGCTGTTGAGGCTAGAGTCCCCGATGCTCAATGAAGTTGAGCTGGAGCAGGTGGAACAGTCCGATTTCTCGACAGCAACCATATCGACCCTGTATGACATCAACGGTGGTCCTGATGCTTTAAAACAGGCGATCGCTGTCGTTTGCGATCGCGCTGAAGCCGCGGTGAAAGCCGGTAGCGAAATTATTATTCTGAGCGATCGCACGGATAGCAACGGCGATCTCTGCCGACTGACGGCAGACATGACCTATATTCCACCGCTGGTGGCCACTGGCGCGGTCCATCATCATCTGATTCAGGCCGGTCGGCGGATGCAGGCATCGATTGTGGTGGACACGGCCCAATGCTGGAGCACCCACCACTTTGCCTGCCTAATTGGCTACGGCGCTAGCGCCATTTGTCCCTATTTGGCCTTGGAGTCGTTACGTCACTGGTGGCAGGACAGCCGCACCCAAGACGCGATGAAGGCGGGAAAACTTGAGCCGGTATCCTTGAACGGCGCGCAGGCCAACTACCGCAAAGCCGTGGAAAATGGCCTGCTCAAAATCCTCTCGAAAATGGGGATTTCGTTGATTACCAGCTATCAAGGAGCCCAAATTTTTGAGGCTGTCGGTATCGGCACTGACCTGCTAGAAACGGCTTTTCGCGGCACCACGTCACGGCTGGGGGGGCTGACTCTGGCTGAACTGGCTCAAGAGACTAATCTTTTCCATCAAAAGGCGTTTCCCGAAATCAGCCGCAAGCGCTTGGAAAATATGGGTTTTGTGAAGTCCATGCCGAAAGGCGAATATCACGCCAATACGCCGGCGCTGACCAAAATGCTGCATAAGGCATTGGAGTCCAAGCAGTATGACCACTATGAGGTCTATCGCGAGCAGTTGAAGGGGCGCACGCCTACGGCTCTGCGTGATCTGCTGGATTTGCAAAGCGATCGCACGCCGATTCCCATCGATGAGGTGGAGTCCACCGCCGACATCATGGCGCGGTTCTGTACTGGCGGCATGTCTCTGGGAGCGCTATCCCAGGAAGCCCACGAGCTCTTAGCGATCGCCATGAATCGCATTGGAGGCAAATCCAACTCAGGCGAAGGCGGCGAGGATCCTAAGCGCTTCAAAGTGCTGAGAAACGTCGATGAAGAGGGGCGTTCAGACCTATATCCCAATCTCAAGGCGCTGCGCGAGGGAGACACTGCCAGCTCGGCCATTAAGCAAGTGGCCTCAGGGCGATTTGGGGTGACACCGGAGTACTTGATGAACGCCAGGCAGATTGAGATCAAGATGGCTCAGGGAGCCAAGCCTGGCGAAGGCGGTCAGCTTCCGGGCAAAAAAGTGAGCGCGTACATTGCTATGCTGCGGCGTTCTAAGCCAGGGGTTACTTTGATTTCGCCGCCGCCACATCACGATATTTATTCAATCGAAGACCTGGCTCAGCTCATCTTCGACTTGCATCAGATCAATCCGAAAGCTGGTGTTTCGGTGAAGCTGGTGGCCGAAATTGGCATTGGAACCATTGCCGCGGGCGTGGCTAAAGCGAACGCTGACGTCATCCAAATTTCTGGTCACGATGGCGGCACTGGAGCCTCACCGCTCAGCTCTATTAAGCACGCCGGCTTGCCCTGGGAACTGGGGTTAACGGAAGTGCATAAGGTGCTGATGGCGAATCAACTGCGAGATCGCGTGCTGCTGCGGGTGGATGGTGGCCTCAAGACCGGCTGGGACGTGATTATGGGGGCGCTGATGGGAGCTGAAGAATATGGTTTTGGCTCCATCGCCATGATTGCCGAGGGCTGCATTATGGCGCGGGTTTGCCATACGAACAAATGCCCTGTTGGCGTTGCCACTCAGCGAGAAGAACTGCGCCAGCGCTTCCCCGGGATTCCCGAGCATGTGGTGAACTTCTTTCACTTTGTGGCGGAAGAAGTGCGATCGCTCTTGGCTCGTCTAGGTTATCGTTCGCTGGCCGATATCATTGGCCGTGCCGATCTGCTGCAGCCGCGCAAAGAGGTGGCGCTTGCTAAAACTGACTCGTTGACCTTAGCAACGCTGCTAGATTTGCCCAATGTTTCGCAGGACCGCACCTGGTTAAATCACGGCGATATTCACAGTAATGGCGCCGTACTAGATGATGAGATGCTGGCAGATGCTGATATTCAAGCGGCGATCGCCCAGCATGGCACTGCTAGCAAAACCTTCGAGGTGATCAATACTGACCGCACAGTGGGGGCGCGTGTGTCCGGAGCGATCGCTAAGCGACACGGCAACGGTGGCTTTGAAGGACACCTTCATCTCACGTTTGAGGGCAGTGTGGGCCAGAGTTTTGGGGCGTTCAACCTACCCGGCATGACCATGACCCTAGTGGGCGAGGCCAATGACTATGTGGGCAAAGGGATGCACGGCGGCGAGATTATCATCAAGCCCTTTACCGGTATTACTTATGATCCGTCGGAAAATGTCATTCTGGGCAATACTTGCCTCTACGGCTCCACTGGCGGCACCCTGTATGCCCAGGGCATTGCGGGTGAGCGCTTTGCCGTCCGTAATTCCAAAGGAAAAGCGGTAATTGAAGGGGCTGGGGATCACTGCTGCGAATATATGACTGGCGGCGTGATTGTTGTACTTGGGGCCGCAGGTCGCAACGTTGGCGCTGGAATGACGGGTGGCCTGGCTTACTTCTTAGACGAAGTTGGCAACTTCCCCACTCGCGTTAATCCGGAAATTGTTAAGGTGCAGCGGGTTATCACCGAGGCCGGGGCGCAGCAGTTAAGAGATATGGTTGAAGCCCATGCTGAGCGCACGGGCAGCATCAAAGCCGCCAGAATTTTGGCCAACTGGAGCACTTATCTGCCGCAGTTCTGGCAGGTGGTGCCGCCCTCAGAGGCAGATTCACCCCTCGCTAGTCCTGACGCTGCCACTGAAGACAAAGTCCTTAGCTCGGTTTGAGCCGTTGTTCAAGTCATCAAAGTTAAGTCATAAAGCGGGTGTGCGTCTGGCATTCAGGACGCATATCCGCTTTTGCATCAAGGCAAGATTTGACTCTAAGGTAGGGTTTGCGCCTTAGAACAATTCAACTTCTCAGATTTAGGGGATACGACGTCTGCCTAAGTCGTACACGATTGATTGAAAATCAGAAAAGGTATTCCGCTATCTTAAGAACTATGACGCCCGCTATTGACCTTAATCCATGACCACCCAGAGCCTCAGTTGGCCAGACTTAGAAGCTAAAACCAGTTCTTCGATTGATCCCGTCAGCGGCCCCACCAATGCCCAAGCCCGACTGCGGCTATTTGGTCAATCAGAGGCAGATGTGCGAGTCACGCTGTATCGCGATAACCATGCCTGGTGTCCTTACTGTCAGAAAGTGTGGCTATGGTTGGAGGAAAAGCAAATTCCCTATCGCATCGAAAAGGTCACGATGTTTTGCTATGGCCAAAAAGAGGCGTGGTACAAACGCAAAGTGCCTTCGGGAATGCTGCCCGCGCTGGAGCTGGATGGCCAGATCATTACGGAAAGTGATGATATTTTGTTGGCTCTTGAACAGGCGTTTGGTCCACTAGTTTATAGCCTGCGAGAGGCTCAAGTCGTTCCCCTGCGCCAGCTAGAGCGGCTACTGTTTCGGGCTTGGTGCGGCTGGCTGTGCCGACCAGCGCGATCGCAGCAGGATGAAGACTATCATCGTGGTCAATTTGTGCAGGTGGTCAAAGACGTAGAAGCGGCGCTCAGTCAGACTGCAGGGCCTTTTTTCTTAGAGCCTTTTAGCGCTGCCGACGTGATTTTCGTGCCTTACGTTGAGCGCATGAACGCCAGCCTCTATTACTACAAGGGCTATTCGCTGCGGGAAGTGAATCCGCACTTGTCCGACTGGTTCGATGGGCTGGAGAGCCGCGCCACCTATCGTGGCACCCAGAGCGACTTTCACACTCACGTACATGACTTGCCGCCGCAGATGGGTGGCTGCTATGGCAACGGCACGCCGGAGGCTCGGCAAAATCAGCAGCGAGTCGATTTTGGCCCTTGGATGGGCCTGCCCGATGTCCGCTATCCGGAGCCCGAAACTTCACGGGCTGAAGCCCTCCAGCGGGCTTTGAAACACCGAGCCAACATTATTCGCGTGAATCCAGTGCGCGATCGCGTCTTTGATGAGGCGCTGCGCTGCGCCCTCACCCATCTGATAACCGGCGCATCGGTTTCGCCCCCTGCCGGTTCTGATGTGGGACTACGATATTTGCGCGATCGCATCAACGTGCCCCGTGATATGTCCATTTACGCCGCTAAACGCCTACGTGAATCGTTGGAACATACTGCGAGTTTGGTCGGCGATCGTCAGGGGCCCGCCATTCCCGTCAGGCACCGCCGCGATCAAAATCCAGCAGAATTTGCGTCAGTTTGAGCCCTGGCATGGTTACCTGCCAGTGACTCGAGAGATGTGCAAATTAATAACATCCCCATCACACTCTCATACCCAACTACCCAACTACCCTGCTACCAATCAGATAATTTATTTACCCGCCAAGTCCTACTCTGTGGTTGACGGACAGATTTGGTCCGCATACGGAGCCGGCACCACAATGTAACCGGTCTCTGCATTTCCCAAAACCCAGTTGCGGTCTTGCCCCCACCACCACCAATGCGCCCCCGCATAGGCACAAGTCAAACTGTCCAATTGATCTTCTGCTACCTTAAATGCTTTGCCTCCTGCAGGCAAAGCCGGTAAATCACCGTCTGTCAGCGGTAATGCCGGAACCAATTTGGGAAAAATCGCCAGTTGTAAGCGGCGCAGCTTATCTAGCTCAAGGCGACGATCGCCTATCCGCCCCTTTTTATACTTCAAAATTTTGGGCAGGCGAAACAGGTGAATCGTTGCCGGATGGGGAAATAGCTCAATCTGGTAGCGTCCAGGCTGCTGCGGAACGATGGTGGGAGCATGGTGAAAGCCCCGCGCTTCCAACGCTTGGCCAAATTCAATCAGCGCTGCCGCAAAGGGCCGACCTCGATTAGCGGGATAACAGCCCGCATCATATTTGCCGAAATAGCGATGAGCTAAGCGATCGCACAGCCGCATTCCCGTTTCATTGGGAATCAAGGTTGGCGCGTCCACTGCGATCAATGCGGGAACTTCCGACGGCAATAGTCGGTCAAGCAGTGACAGCACTTCATTGCGCGACTGGCAATGGTCAAAGTCACACAGCTGCAGTCCCGTTGCTGTTTGCTGCAGCCAACAAACGCCGCTCCCCCCCGATTGCCAACCCAAATCAACGCCGACAAAATACATACTTTCTCTGCCCATACGGGCGCCCAACCGCTCCAATATCATCTATTTTGTATAGGCTGATGGTGATTCGCCCTGAGACTATCCGTTTTGTGCAAGTCAACGGCAATTTACTCCAATATCAATCGATTTCCTACAGACGAATAATCACTTGTCCTGACATCTTGCCATTCTGCGTTCTCAAAAATCGCCTCGTGAATTCCCTGAGGTCTTGGGTAAACTCTTGAGTGCAGGTATATAGACTATATTCATTGGAAAATCCTTATGGCGATCGCACTATCCCCCACTACTTTTATTGATAAACCGATTAAATTCGGGACCGACGGCTGGCGCGGCATGATGGCGGCAGACTTTACGATGGGCCGGGTGTTCCAGGTGGCCCAGGTATCGGCCCAGGTGTTGAAGCAAAACTATGGTGAGCAGACCGGTAGTAATACTGTGATTGTCGGTTATGACCGTCGCTTTTCATCGCCACAGTTTGCCCAAGTAGCCGCCGAAGCGATCGCGCAGGTGGGTTTCGACGTCCTGCTTTCTGAAGATTTTGCCCCCACTCCGGCATTCAGCTGGGCCGCCAAAGATCAAGGGGCCCTGGGCGCGATTGTGATCACTGCCAGCCACAATCCAGCCGCTTATAACGGTCTTAAAATTAAGAGTGCGTTTGGCGGTTCGGTGCCGCCGGAAGTGACTAAGCAGGTGGAAGCGCAGCTTGAGCAGGCGCTACCGGCAGCGGCGCAGCCTGGCAAAATAGAGCGTTTCGATCCTTGGCCAAGCTACTGCCAAGAGCTGCAGTCAAAGGTGGATTTAACGGCAATTCAGTCAGCGATCGCTAACGGTCGACTGACCGTTTTTGCTGATGTGATGCACGGGTCCGCCGCCACGGGCTTGGAGCGATTGTTGGGGCAGTCTATCAATGAATTGAACAGCGAGGCTGACCCGCTGTTTGAAGGGGGAGCGCCGGAGCCCTTACCGAAATATTTGCAGCGGATGCTGAAAACCGTGGCGGCTTACCAGCCAGAGGCATCTGGCAGTTTGGTCGCTGGTCTGGTGTTTGATGGGGACAGCGATCGCATCGGCGCCGTTGATAGCCAGGGTAATTTCCTCAGCTCACAGATTTTGATTCCCATTTTGATTGATCATTTGATCAAAGTGCATGGCTATGAAGGAGAAGTGATCAAGACCATTAGCGGTTCTAACCTGATGCCGAAAGTAGCGGCCCTGCACCATCGAACAGTTCATGAAACGCCAGTAGGCTATAAGTATATTGCTGACCGCATGCTGGAATCCCATGCCCTGATTGGCGGCGAAGAGTCCGGTGGCGTTGGCTACGGTCACCACATTCCGGAACGCGATGCTCTGCTGTCAGCGCTTTACGTGCTGGAGTCGGTCGTGAAATCACAGATGGATCTGAGCGATCGCTATCGTCAACTCCAAGACAAAACTGGCTATCACTCAGACTATGACCGCATCGACCTCCCCCTCGCCAGCATGGATGTGCGGGACAAACTGCTGCATGAGCTTAAAACGAACTGTCCCCAATCAGTTGCGGGCAAAGCCGTCACTCACTGTCTTGATATTGATGGCTACAAATTCACCCTTGAGGATGAAAGCTGGCTACTCATCCGCTTTAGCGGTACGGAGCCCGTTTTACGCCTCTACAGTGAAGCCAGTAGCCTGGAGGAAGTGCACAAACATCTGGAATGGGCTAAGGACTGGGCAACTGCCATCCAATAGACATTGCTGGCATGGCGGGCCGGATGAAAGCTCTTCGGTAATGTAACAAAACCTTCTTCGTCACCCGTTAAGTGAATTACTAAATTTCACTGTACATTCCCTGCACTGTGGGGTCTTACCCTTCCCTCAAGACACGCAGCATTCTGGTATAAGTTTTCATAGATTTCATGGTTGAGGGCGCACTTTTATGCGTCCTTTTTTTTACTTTATTGAATTAGGGCGCATCTTCAATGTCAGGCTAGAAGCCTATGAAATCAGCATTGTCGCGCCGATATGAATTTCATAGGGCAGAGGCTCGAAGCGTCTGTTGGCAAAGCATTAAATAGATTAAATAGACAAACGATGACATTTGTTTGACTTTCAGCGATCGCAGTTCAGTGCATCGTCACTAAAAATTCCATCAAATCCCATAACGGTCAGCCGCAACATTATGGCGGCCTCAATCACAGTAAAGTCTGATCAAAAATTAATTGCAGGGCAGCAAGCTTCTTAACCGCTATGCTGGTTCCCAGACAGGATCATTCTATAGATCGGCTAGATAAAGAATCATGGGCGAGTCTGAACGCATTCGAGTCGGTATTGTGGGCGCTTCGGGGTATGGCGGGGTGCAGTTGGTGCGCCTCCTCAGCGAGCATCCCCGCGCCGAAATCACATATTTAGGTGGCAACAGCAGTGCCGGTCGAGCCTACACTGACCTTTATCCCCATATAGCCGTTCCGCTGACCGTTGAACCTGTGGAAGTTGAGGCGATTGTCAATCGCTGTGATGTTGTTTTTCTTTCCCTACCCAACGGCATTGCCTGCACGCTAGCGCCTCGACTGCTAGAGCGAGGTCGCAAAGTTCTCGATTTGTCTGCTGATTATCGGTTTTCTAACCTGGACACTTATCAGGCTTGGTACGGCAGCGATCGCTCTGATGCCGGCACCAATCAGCAAGCGGTGTATGGCCTACCCGAACTTTTTGGTGAAGACCTGCGGGAGGCACGGCTGGTCGGTTGTCCGGGCTGTTATCCCACTGCCAGCCTGTTAGCGATCGCGCCGTTGCTCAAGCAGGGGCTTGCTCAGTCTGATAGCTTGATTATCGACGCCAAATCCGGCACTTCCGGCGGCGGCCGGCAAGCTAAAGAACATCTGCTATTAGCAGAAGCCGACAATTCCCTAGCGGCCTATGGCGTGGGCAAGCATCGACACACTCCTGAGATTGAGCAGATTTGCTCAAGATTGGCCAGGCGCGAGGTTTTAGTACAATTTACGCCCCACTTGGTCCCAATGGTGCGCGGAATTTTGTCCACCGTGTATGCTAATTTGCGAGATCCTGGTTTGGTGCGCGAAGACTTACACACCATTTACAGCACTTTTTATCGGCGATCGCCCTGGATTACCGTGATGCCCTCTAGCGTCTATCCACAGACCAAGTGGGCTTGGGGGACCAATCGCTGCTACATCGGCATCGAGGTCGATGCCCGCACTGGACGGGTAATTGTGATGTCAGCAATTGACAACTTGATGAAAGGACAGGCCGGGCAAGCAGTTCAGTGCTTCAACCTGATACACGGCTGGGATGAACAAATTGGCCTGCCGCGCCAAAGTTTTTATCCCTAAATCATCTTCAACAAGTTCATCCCCGCTGTTTGATGCTGGCATCCTGCCCGAGAGCAAAACATAATGCCAAAGCATTGCCAAAACTGAAATGCACTTAGACCCTGTCGATCCCAAACACTGAAGTCCTGGCCATAGTGATTGTCAAATTGAAAATACGGGCCTTTAAAACGGCTGTCGTCAATGTCCGCAGTTTTCATCTGGTTTTGATGAACTTTTCGCGAACAAACATTAACATCCTCTAAACCTGGACAAATTGACATCAAGTTTCCGTAATATTTCGGTAAATTAAGATTACTAATCACGTGTGGCTCCCTTAAAGACTTATCAGGGCCCTATCGCGAAAGCCATTAAGGCTTGGAAAGTTGGTCCGAAGCCACTGCGTTTAGCTAAAGTAGCGTACCTTACTGGTAAGGAAATTTGGATGAGTTAAGGGTAAGCCTGCATCGGCTGAGGTGTTGCCTGATTAAAAAGCCTCGGGGTATATATCTATATTAGTTTTAGCAAAGCTGCCTCCAGAGTCAGCTCGCGAGCGGTAAATAAGATATTCAATCGTCCTAAAATCAAACTCAAATAATGAAGAAAGTATCCTTTGGGTGGCTGCTGTCTGCTCTTCTTGCCAGCTGTAGCGCCTCGGCAGAAATTCCTGCAGACATCGAATCTTTACCATTAATCGGTTCTACCCCCACAACTACTGAAGCTCCCTCCATGGAGTCTCCTGCGCCTCAAGTTCCGGAAGCGAGTGATACTTCTCCAAATTCAGCATTAGCTCCAGACCGATATTGTTATGTTGGCAGCAACTCGACGAGCAGCGGAGCCATTCGGTTAACGGTTGATGAATCAGCTCAGGTAAGCGGCGACAGTCTGGTATCAATCTATGACAATGAAGCCGGCTACTACTCGACCTACGCCCAAAGCTTTACGGGTGAACTGACGGGCGATCGCGCGGCCTTAAACGTTCTTACTTGGGTGGAATATGACCTACAAGAGGTTGAAGAAACCTGGTTAGTCACTCCCGATGCTTTGACCATTGATGACACAGTATTTTTTGCTGCTAATTGCAATAGTCCTGAAGTTGCTGACAACTTTATTGGCTCAGACGGTCTAAGCGGCGATACCTTGCTAACCGAACTCCCTCCCGCGGAGCGAATCGAATTTGCCCCCAACACTCAGCAAACTACGTTGGAAAGTTCTGTCGTACGGGGCGATCGCGACGTTTACTTATTTGGAGCCCAGAGCGGTCAGCAAATCACCTTGGCGCTCGACTCTGTTGAAGCCAACGCCGTTTTTGAGCTAATTTCACCTACGGGTACCGTTCTAATCCAGGAGTCTGTCAGCAACTATTTGACCTTGCCGCAAACTGGTGACTACACCGTAATCGTCGGCGGTACTCGTGGCAATGCCACCTATACTCTCGACATTACGATTGAATAAGACATCTTCTGCCTGCGGTTGAGCCATACAATTGGCTACTTTGCTTCTCGCTAATGTAGCGTTGTAACTTCCTTATGGAAAAGGCGCTATCCCCTTTCACCACTGGGAGCTGGACTCCTAATGGTGAAAACACTGGACATCTAGACGACAGGGTTTAGCATGAAGGTTATCCGGGCAAACGGCTAAAATTGACCGCTGCAACTTATCCTATTTACAAGCTCCGGCTAATTACTTGTTCGAAATCCGTAAGAGCCAGCGAACTATCGAGATAAAAGTTTGTTTGATGGTTTTCCGATTAGGATGAGTTGAGCACACTTGAAAAGAGCTGGAGCTTTGCGATCGCGCTCGAATTCTGGATTTTTGTTGTCTGCATAATGTTATGGCTGAACTACTCACCTTGAATCATCTTGCCAGCTGGCTATTAAGTCCTCTTTTGGCAATTTATACGCTGCTATTCATTGTGCGAATTGTATTGACTTGGTATCCCCAGGCAGAAGGCGATCGCTTCCCCTTTAACCTGGTTTATTTGCCAACTGAGTTTTTATTGGTGCCAGTCCGTAAAGTGGTGCCACCCTTTGGTGGAGTCGACGTCTCGCCGATTATTTGGGTGGGCATTACTACACTGCTGAGAGAGGTTTTGCTAGGTCAGCAGGGTCTCCTGTGGATGCTAGCTTAGTGGCTCCACCCTTAGGATTGGCTTATCGGATTGATTGACGCTACTCGATGGCCGCATACTGTTTATTGAGAAAATAGCAAGCGTACTTATCGGATTCGATATCGCGCTGATACTTAGGCCGGCTCATCATTCAGCGACGGAACTCTGATACTGAAAGCAGTGGCTCCTAGTTGGTTTTGCCGGGCCGACCCGCTCATACTCCCTCTCAAAAGAGCTGCCATCAATTAATCTCTCTGAATATCTGCCTGCTAGCTCGAAGTCAAAATCAGTGGGGCAAATTCTGATTGAGTCCAAGCATCGTGGTGCAGCTCAGTGATAAAAGGACGAACGACCAACCGTAGACGCTCGCTGTCGGCGTCTGCTATATCAATACGCAGAAAAGAATAGGGCCAGCGAGTATCTTTGCCGGTGCCATGGCGACCGATGTACAGCTGAGATTTCGCAATCACTCGTTGCTCAACGCCATAGGACTCACTGATAGTGGTTTCAGTATGCTGCGATCGCACTTTAGCCCCACTGCCACCAGCGATGATCCAGTTCAAATGGCGATCGCTGTGCCCGGTCTCCATCGTGCGCAAATACTCAAAGCAATGGGCGTGGCCGCTCAACACCAGATCCAGCAGCGGCACGGCGTTTTGGTCAAGCTGCGCTGCCACTGCATCTAACACCCAGCGGAGGTGACGACGCACTGAGTGGCAAATAGTACCACCATATTTCGTCGCTTCAGTCACATAGGGAGGATGGTGCAGATAGACAATGCGCCCCCGCACCGCTGGATTTTGGTGGGAAGCGATCAGGCGATCGCGAAGCCAAAAAAGTTGTGCCCAATCTAAGTTGATGGGCAGATTGTGCCACGGTTGCTCTGCCATCAGCACTTGCGCACCATCAATTTCGACAGGCCGATTGAAGGTACTAGAGTCAAGGCCGAAAAAGTCGATATTGCCATAGCGGAACTGATAGTAACGATTGGGCAAACGAGTAAACTTTTCGGCTTCGTAAGTGAGAGCGCGGCCAGTTTCAGTCACCGTGGTGTAATGCTGAGCTAGATGAGCCGCCAGTTGACTCTGAGGCTGGTCGCGTAGATAGTCGATAAAAGCACGGGCATAAGTATCGCCGGTTGCTGAACCACGCAGGCTAACATTTTTGGTGATCGGCACTTTGAAATATTGGCGCAAAGGGCGTAGTGAAGCTACAAGCAAGCCATAGAGAAAAGGCAAATTGTAGTAGTCATGGTTGCCCGGAACGGCTAAAAATGGCTTGCGGAAAGTGAGACGACGATAGTCGGCGCGATCGCCCTCAACTAACCATTCCTGATAGGGCTCAATGAAGTTGGTCGGATACTGATCCGGAGAGCCCATTTGGTAAACCACATCGCCCATATGCAGCAAAAACTGACTATCGGCCATCTGCGCAGCCATGTAGTTAGCCACTTCCATCTGAGGATGACCAAACGGTTGGGGACCAATGCCGCTGTCACCAATCACCAAAAAAGAAAAGGCTGACGACGACGCCAACCCATTCGCAATCTCTAAACGAGTTTGATCAATTGCCGCCGCTGCAATCTCTTTGGCCCCCCAGCGCACCCGCGATCGCATTTTTTGCACTTTTTTCGCAATTGGCGGATCTAATAAAAATCCCATAACAAAAGGCAATACAATTCACTTGCACTTTAACCATTGTTACTGATAGCTGTCATCCTTTAAGCGTCTAATCCTCCAATGACAGAAAGCTGTTTCCCTTACAGTTAAAGCTGGGGTTAAGCATGCATATATTCGCACGTGGGGTTTCAGCTTTAGTTAACGACGCGCCTTAGAGATATCATCTGACGGGACTAGCAAAGCCAGATGAGGAATGAGTTAAGCTCTCTCGCTGGTTGCTCAACGGTGAGTAGATGGGGGGATAAATTTAGGGGAATATGAACAAAAGCTTTACTCTACCGTTATTTCTACTGCAACTTGATGTCCGTACCTGCTTGATGACATTTTCTAATAAGCGCCCTTGCGATTAAGCACAGCTAAAACAGTTTCAATGAGCAGCTGTAAGTCGTAAATAACGGACCATCTGGACTGATAGTTCAGATCCATCTTGACGATGTCTTCAAAATTGCTGATTGAAGACCGGCCTCGCACTTGCCACTCTCCAGTGATTCCTGGTTTGACATTCAGGCGCTGCCAATGATGAGATTTATACCTCATGACCTCATCAACAGTAGGGGGACGAGTGCCAACCAGACTCATGTCGCCCATCAGCACATTCCAGAACTGAGGAAACTCATCTAAACTCGTTTTTCTTAGGAAAGCCCCTACTCTAGTAATTCGCGGATCGCTTTTATTTTTGAAAATTAATCCCTGAGCTTCATTTTTGACGAGATGCTTGAGCACATCCGCATTTGCCACCATTGAGCGAAACTTCCAGATTCTAAAAGTTTTGCCGCAATTTCCACAACGAATCTGACTGTAAAAGATGGGTCCTGGGTTATCAATTTGAATCGCAATTGCGATTGGAATAAATAAAATGGCAGTAATTAAAAGCCCGGCGATCGCCCCAATAATGTCAAAACTTCGCTTCAAAATACTATTGACAGCAGGGTGCTCTAAACGGGTGCTGTCCAGCGTATAAAAAGTAGCTTTTGATTGAAAGGCTGCTTGAGCATTTACAACTCCTACAGATGCTTTAGTATGATTTTGGGCATTTGCCACTGGTAAATAGACTCCGCTGATTACTCCTCTAATGTATCTACAGAATATTCATCATCTTCATCTACGTATATATCCTGACCGTTATGTTCATAAAAACTTTAATGCTGTCTTGGAATCAGTGAAGATACCTTTGTCACTTACGAAACTTTCACGGATCCATGGTGTAGTTAGCGACAACCGCTTTACCCGCTGCTGGGTCAGGTTGTCTCTTTGCCTGCTAAACGCTGACGGAAAAGATAGCGAATTTGGGCAGACTGACACGTGATTACCGTGATTAATCTGAAGCGAGCGCTCTCATCCCCTGAATGCTACATGCCTTTACTCTTTAGAGATTATTTTTTAGACCCGCGGCTAATTTACGCAGGACGCATTGAGCACTATAAAATCCAGAATTAGAGTAAAAATATAGCCAGTATTAGAATTCAGCTATTAGTTATTTGAAAGTGCTTCAACCTAAATTTTGGAAAGTATTTTTTAGAGATGAAAACTATTAGCTTTTCATCTCTGATGCTAGCTGAGCGGAACCGAAAATATCTTCACAATAGTAAGTTTTCTTGAACTCTACTTTTGGAAAGCCATAATCTACTTTTCCACAGAAACTATAGGCATTATTGAGGTTAAACGTCTATCGATGAACCGAGCTCGGATTGTGCTTCTTCCCTAAATAAGTCATTGAATTCTAAAGATGTCGAGGCGATACATATCGTCATCAGGATGGCTTGAATAGTATTTTGAGTTGCTAAAGAGCTCTCACTCATATTAATCATGAGCATATAAAAAATGTATACCAATGGCCACGTATAGACCCAAGCGTACCGGTTTCTTAAAACTGCAATATTTTTAATAAAAGTCACCCAGATTGCTAGTGAAAGTAACGCAAAACCAATTATACCGACGCCAAGCATGAGATCTAGAAAACCATTGTGAGAGTTTGGTAAATCCCATCGTAAGGCGTTGCGAACATACAGAGACTCACCATAAATACCATGCCAAAAGCCATCGAAACCGTACCCGAACCAAAGCCTCTCTTGGATTTTTCCAATTATCACATCCCAAATATCGGTACGACCTGTAAGGGTCGCATCTCTTCCTAAAAGCCCGAGCACATAAACAAATATTGATCTCCACCAAGTTGACACGAAAAAGTAAAGAGCAGCAAATCCTCCCAAAGCCCAGGCAAATAATTTCCCACTTAAGCGAAGTACCTCAACAGCATGAATCAGAATAACTAGCAATACAGTATATAGAAGCGATGACGAAGACCTTGAACCAACGACTAAAGCAAAGCTTGCCAAGAAACCCAAATAGGCCAGCTTTTTGTATTCACAAAAACTGGACTTGAGGTAAATAAGAAAAGTGGCACAGCTAAGAGTTACGATGGGCCCAAAAATATTTTTGTGAGTGTAAATACCTCGAATTGCTCCCGCATGCTTACCATGGTCAATTCCATAGCCGGGAACAAAAACCATAAGGACACTCAGCCCGATGACTACTCCGAAGAACAGAACCAATAGTTTAATTTGCTCTTGTAACTTATATCGACTAACAATGTAGACTCCAAACATTACCGTTCCTATCATGCCAATGGAGGCCCTGAATGTCTCGTCTGGTCTTTCTGACCAAATCGTGGACAGCATAATGAACATTAAAAATATCCAATAAAAATAATTACTGAATATTATTGTCATGAGCCTATCTTTGACAATATCCCACTTGACGATAAAAAGACAGGCAGTAATTACATAATTAGCCATCCAGAAAAGAGTAAGAATGCCAAAGTCGAAATCCCCGCTGCCATCACCCTCTGAAGCCCCTCCAGTCAAAACTAAGGCGACAATTCCCCTGGAATAAAGAATCAGAAAGACAATGATAAATACTTTTTCTAGCTTTTCAAAAAGCTCGGTTTTCGCAGCGTCAAAAACTGGCCTGGCAACTTCTTGGATAAACATTGAATTAGTTGATTAAAGGTGCTTTTATTAGCGCAACATTTGTAGCTGATATTGGCAGATTCTCTCAGTTTCCATAAAGTTCGGACATTCACCTGCGAATAAGATGGCTACTTCAGAGAATTCGTAAGCAATGTAGAAGTTCGTTAATGATGGCATGCGCATAACAATTTTAGAGCTTTCTTTTGATTGAAATCTTGAGAAGTCTCAAAACTGACGTCAAAAGGAAAATCAAACAGTATTCTAGATGCTAACACCAAAGTATAGCGCTCTAATATTATTGACGTGTACAAAGTATATGAAGCATCTTTTAGAACAGGATTGGTGGTGTAATTGGGGCACACCATTATCTTTCAATCAAGATTGAATGAGCGAATAGTTGAACAAAATCTTCCAAGAAAGACTGACGCTTAAAATTACTTAAAAATTTGATGGATTCAACTAAGTGGCGGCAAAAATTTCTAAACCTTTAACTAATTGCGAGACTCGGCAAACTCTCGTTTTTTGCCACTTTTTCCTATGGGAGAAGACAGTACCTGGGTGGATACAACAATTGCTAAAGCTACCACAGCACCGGCAAACACGCCGACTGATAAATATTTTCTTCTTTGTCCTCCATCGGCCCTTGTGGGTGCAGTAGCTGGTTCAATGATTCGGGTATTGTAAGTCGCCTCATTTTCCTGGACTTGCAGCTCTTGAATACGGGTTAGCAGGGCACTGTAAGTATCTTCAGCGACCGTAACTCGACGCTCTAGAGCCCGCTTCTGAGCGCTTAAGGAAGGAATATTTGACAATCTTTGTTGAAACTCTTGCTGATATCCTTGTAGGGTTTCTAGCTGTTGCTCAAGACCAATATAAGTAACCTCAGTATCTAAGAAGTCTTGAATCAATAGCTGGGCAATATCGTCTGCAGCCCCACCAGCCCCTTGAATTCTGCTAAGTGTATCATCAGAGGTTCCTCCTGCTAGAACAACCTGCTCACGCAAAAATCCTTGAAGAGAATCCTTGCGGGCTTGAAGCTGTCTCATAACAGGACTTTCAGGACGAAATTGAGCCTGCTCTGCGGCGATTTCACGCTCAACCTCTTGAAGTGCCAAAAGAGCTTCTTGCACGCCAGGGTTCTGACGGATGGTGCCTACTCGAAATGCCTGATCGGCAGTAAGACCGAGTTTGCTCTGCAGGGCATTAGCTTGAGCTACCGTACCGTCCAAGGTTGACTGTACAGTGGCGGCTTCGCCCGACAGTGCTTCGATTTGACGTACCAAAGATGTCGCTTCATCCTCCAAGACGCCAACATTATTCTCTTCAAGAAAATCTCTTAGTTCTGTCTCTGCCTGTCGAACAGCCAGCTCAGACTGCGGCAACTGAGCAAGGAGAAACTCTTTTGCCTCGCTGGCTTCAGCACGATTCTGCGTAATGGAATATTCGCGGAAGAGGTCAATAATAGTATTAACGACATTAGCGGAAATCTCAGGGTCATCGCTCATGTAGCTAATGCGAATGACATCAGTGCCAGGCACAATATCAGTTTCCAGAGATCGGCCTAAAGCTTCTGCCCTTAAAGGCTCGCCATCATCGTTTCTAAGGTCAACAGTTGCAATTGCTTCTTGAAGGATAGGCCGTGACCGAATCACCTGCATCTGTGTAGTTAGAGGTGTTTGATCGGTCAGCAGAGATTCCAGCCGGTCAGTCCGATCGCCTTCTCCAAAATCACTCAGAGCGGCCGTAGTATCAACTGATGTGAATAGCAGTTTGGCATCAGCAGTGTAAGTCGGCTTAACCCTGGTGGCGGCAAAGGCAGAAATAGCTACGCACGTTACAAAAGCACCGATCGCTAAAAGTCCAGATTCACGAACAGAGCGATTGAATTGTCCAATTTGTCGCATTTCTAGACCCCTTAAATTTCCAACACCTGCATAGCTCGGCCTGTGACCTTAGAGAACCTGCCGGACATTCCCTAAAAATCAGCGCCATGCCCGCAAAGTAACCAAATTTTATGAAATAACAGCTACTGCCTGAAGAAAAATAGCCGTTGATTGATGCACCAGTTAATGTCTACCTTCACTTAAAGTTTATCGCTAGCCAACTGTATTACTGTGATATCACTGACATCGATATTGTTCCAAATGGATTGCGAAAAATTAGTGATTTTTTGACGGACGGTAGGCCCAACCTCTACAGTGGCTCAATCCGCTGCTGGAGCGGGATGTAAGCATGACAGGTTTGAGCTATTGGTCTCAATCTTAAATAAATGCAATCGCCTATTGTTAATGATGCCCTGGTTTATCAAATGTTTACTATTAGCTGCTTTCAGTTTGCAATATTAGGAGATAAGCCACCTCTCATCAGCCAAGATCGGAATGGCATTGTTCGATATTTCATATTCAGCCGGCAAAATTAAAGCTTTTGCAAAGCATTCGTAGTTTGTCATCAGCATAAACACCCTGGCTGTTCAATCGCCTTGGAAATTAAGCGCAAAACGCATGCATCTCAAATTCAGGACCATCTGCCTTCATGCTCAGGATTTATTGGTGACAATCAATCGCAGTAGCCGCACCCCTGTTTTGAACTGGAACAGAAATATCTATTCCTAGTAAGTGAGATTACCCAGGTTCAAGATAAAACCTGACATTTACAGGCTCATTGGCCTTGATTGGGGCTGAAATGGCCGGTGCACGGAGGAAAGCTGCTGTCCCATTCAATAGCAGCTTCTCCTTGGCCCTTTCGTCACATTTACAATAGACAGGCAATATCGGCCATACAGCATTTCTTTCAGCGACTCGCCAGCGATCGCCTCAAAATTGCTGACACATTGCTGACACACTCAGCGCCTGAATTCGGGCAGTTTGGTGCATTTGCTGCTAAGCCAGCGGTGATGCCGGAAAACGCGATTACCGGCTGCACCAATAAATTTTCATTTTGATCTCGCGCCAGTGTGAATTTGCCGGACAAAGAATTTCCGCTACGCTGATTCAAAGTTCTATTTCCCACCCGCGCCATGATGCACGGCTTTTTGCCTCCCCAGCGCTATTTTGCTTATCTCACTTGGCAAATGGTCAATGACTTGCCCGACAAGGCTAATACCGTCATCGTGCAGCCAGTGGGCGCGATTGAACAACACGGGCCGCACTTACCATTGGCAGTGGATGCGGCGATCGCTAGCGCCATTCTCGGTAAAGCTTTGGCGCTGCTACCCGACATGATTCCCGCCTACGGTCTGCCCCCTCTTTACTACGGCAAATCTAACGAACATTGGCACTTTCCTGGTACCGTTACCCTCTCGGCCCAAACCCTCCGACAGGTCCTAATGGAATCAGCCGAAAGCCTTTATCGTGCTGGCTTTCGCAAGCTAATTTGGCTCAATGCCCACGGCGGCCAACCGCAAGTGCTCGACATGGCTGCCCGCGACCTGCACCAGCAATATCCCGACCTGATGGTCTTTCCCCACTTTGTTTGGAACGTGCCCAATCCTGCTGCCGAGCTGATTACCGCTAAGGAGTTGGAGTTGGGCATTCATGCGGGCGATGCCGAAACCAGCCTGATGCTTGCCATCCTGCCCGACCAGGTGCAGTTTGATCAGGCGGTCTGCGAATATCCCCACGGCCTTCCCGATGATGGCGTTCTCAGCATGGAGGGGGCACTGCCCTTTGCCTGGGTGACCCGCGACCTGACCCGCAGCGGTGTTCTTGGTGATGCGACAGCGGCAACTTCAGCAAAGGGCGATCGCCTCTTTGCAGCTCTGGCCCAGGGTTGGGTTGATGTTATTACGGCTGTCCATCGGTTTCGGCAGCCCAATGCCGGAGAAATAATCGACCCGTGAGAGGGTGGGACAAATAGAGGGTCCGCCAGCAGTGAAGATTCATCTTGCTGCCCAATGCTTGCCGCCTGCCCAATGGTCTCATCTGCCAGTGCTACCGATCCCGCCTCTCCTCATTCCGTTCTATGCTGTAGTTGCCGAAGCGTTGATTTAATCCTTTCGGTAGTTGTGTTGCTTTTTTCTTTTATCCTCACCACTGATGGCCACCAGCAATCTTCCCCAGTCTGCTTCTACTGCGCCTTCGGCAGTGGCTTTACCGCGTATTAATCTGTTTACGATGTTTCGGCTAGGCCTGTTTCAGATGGGGTTAGGGCTGCTATCGCTGCTGACCCTAGGCATTTTGAATCAGGTGTTAATTTCAGAATTGCAGATTCCGGCAATTTTGGCGTCGGGCGCAATTGCCATGTATCAATTTGTCGCCCCGGCGCGAGTGTGGATCGGGCAAGTCTCCGACTCTAAACCGATTCGCGGCTACCACCGCACCGGCTATGTCTGGCTGGGCATGGTTCTGCAGGCGGTTTGCTTGTTTCTGGCGATTCAGGTGGTGTGGCAGTTGGGGAGCAGCGCGGCCAACGGTTGGACGCCGGCAACCACAGGCTGGATGGCGCTGCTGGCGGCGATGTTTGCGCTGTATGGTCTATGTATTGCTGTTAGTTCGACGCCGTTTGCGGCGCTGCTGGTGGACGTGTCGGATGATGATAACCGCTCGCAACTGGTGGGCATCGTCTGGGCAATGCTCATGGTGGGCATTGTCGCGGGAGCGATCGTCGGCGAGGTGCTGCTCAAAAATATCGCTCCTGCCGATTTGCAGTTGGCAATTACCCGTCTGTTTATTGCCTTTCCGCTGAGTGTGGTGGTGCTGGGCATCATGGCGACCTTTGGCATTGAGAAAAAGTATTCTCGTTATGCAACGCGCTCTAGCCTGGTCGGCAGAGAAGACCAAATTACCTTACGACAGGCGATCGCCATTTTGACGGCATCTAAGCAAACAGGCTTTTTCTTCTTGTTTTTGCTGGTGATGACCGTCAGCTTGTTCCTCCAGCAGCCCGTACTCGAACCCTATGCTCGCGAGGTGTTTGGCCTCAGCATTGGCGAAAGTGCCGGACTGAATCAGTTTTGGGGCTACGGTATTTTGGCGGGTATTGGCCTGTCAGGCTTTTTGATTGTGCCGCGTCTGGGCAAGCAGCGGACAGCGATGGTGGGCTGCTTATTTACTGCCGCCTGCTTTATTCTGGTGATTCTCTCAGGGGTTACGGCGAATCCCACGACGCTGCGCAGCGCGGTGATGCTGTTCGGTCTAGCTTCCGGCATTCTCACCAACAGCGCCGTTAGCCTGATGCTTGACCTGACTGCGGCAGAAACTGCGGGCACGTTCATCGGGGCCTGGGGCCTGTCTCAAGCCATGGCACAGGCCAGCGCTACCGTGCTGGGAGGCGCCATTCTAGATGTGGGGCGACAATTGTTTCCGCAAACGTTTTTGGCTTTTGCACTGGTGTTTGCCTGTCAAGCCGTGGGCATGGTCCTGGCGTTTGGGCTGCTGACGCGCATTAATGTGCAGCAGTTCAAAACCGAATCTGGCAAAGCGATCGCGACGCTGATGGAGCTTGAGCTAGATTAACCGATGACAAATTTTTGGCCCCAGATTCTCGACTTTTCTGAGACGATTACCGCTGAAGTCGGTATCAAGTTGCTGGCCGCTTTTGGCAGTGCTCAAGCCGAGGAAAAGTCGGACGGGAGTCTGGTGACGGAATTCGATAAGTGGTCGGATCAGCGATTGCGCACCGCAATCCACACAGCTTTTCCAGAGCATGGGGTGCTGAGTGAGGAAGGCTCCCACGGTTTTCCCGGCAATGACTGGTGCTGGGTGATTGATCCCATCGACGGCACCACCAACTTTACTCAGGGCATTCCTCTATGGGCCGTGTCGCTGGGCCTGCTGTACCAAAGCACACCCGTTTTCGGATATATTTACATGCCCACGCTAAACCATCGTTTTCACGGATACTGGCCCGGTGACAGCGGCTTAGACATGCCCCGAGGTGCGTTTCTTAATGGCCAGACGATTCGGGTGCGGGCCAATGCCCCAGGTAAAAACCAGTTTTTCAGCTGCTGTGCTCGCAGCACTGCCGCTGTGAAGCCGCCGTTTCCGTGCAAAGTGCGCATGTTGGGGGTGGCGACTTATAACTTGCTAATGGTCGCGGCAGGATACGCGATTGGCGCGGTGGAAGCCACGCCGAAAGTTTGGGACATCGCTGGCGTTTGGCCCATTGTTCACGCAGCGGGCGCCACTTGGACGGCTCTGGACGATTGCCCTCCTTTTCCCCTCACCATTGGCGAAAATTATCGCGATCGCTCTTTTCCCACACTGCTGCTCAACCGCGCTGACCTAATTGAGCAGTTTTATCCGTTAATGGCCGTTGTCGTCCGGTGAATTCGCGTCGTGTTCTGCACGAGGCGTGAAGACGACTTTGGGCAGGAGGCGAATTTCATCAGTGTCGGGCACAAAAGCCCAGGTTGTCATGCCTAAAAAAGTTTGCTCTGGGCCATAGATTTGATAGTAAGTGCAGTCAAGATCACAATCTCTAAACCGGTAGGGAATCTTTTGTCCTTGCTGCCAGCGCTGGGCCCATTCAGCAGAAAGGTTAATGCGGGGATGATGCTGTAGGGCGATCGCGGGAGCTATTGGTCGATAGTCGCCAGCTTCAAGGTGGTTGGCGAACTGCGCCAAAGAGATGCTGCTATCGCGGGTGAAACCACTGCTCTTAGTGCGCTCTAGAGCAGCCAAAGTGCCTCCAGTCCCTAGCATGGCTCCCAGGTCTCTGGCGATAGACCGAATGTAGGTGCCAGCCCCACAGGCAATATCAACAGTGAGTTCAGGAAATTCGCCTGGCTGCCAGGCCACGGGAGCAATGTGATGAACCACAACGGTTCGCTTCGGCACCTCAAAATCCTGTCCTTTACGGGCTAGGTCATACAGTCGCTTGCCCTGCACCTGCACCGCACTGTAGCGCGGTGGAATCTGTTCGATCGTGCCAATAAAGGCCTCGAGGCCGGCGATCGCCGCGGCCTCTGAGAGCCCGTCTGCACCAGGCGCATCACAAACGTCGCCGGCTAAATCATCGGTGGTCGTCGTCAGCCCGAGACGAATCACGGCTCGATAGGCTTTGTCAGATGGCAGAAACTGCAGCAGCCGGGTCGCTCGTCCCAAGGCAATCGGCAAAACGCCGGTTGCTGACGGATCGAGCGTGCCGCCATGCCCCACCTTTTTCTGGCCGCTCAGCCGCCGCACCTTGGCAACACAATCATGGGATGTCCAGTCAAGCGGCTTGTAGAGATTGAGAAATCCGACTAGCACAGCGAAGAAGACTTAAAGAGCAACATCTGACCTCCTAGTTTGCTTGGGCGCCGGTGTACCATTCTGCTCAATTTGATGGCTAATGGCATGATCGCGCTCGGCTGACGGCTTCAATTCATTTTTGCCATCAAGTAGCCACCTCATAATCTAATTAACCTTCATTGGTCTCGGCATCTTGAATGACCCTAAGCGCAGGTAAAGTCAGGATGAGTATCCGTATTTATTTTACCGCCTACTCATCGACAGCGCGATCGCTCCAGTGATGCGCCGAGCCTCTTTCGTTAGTCATATCATTGGCAAAATAAGCATTATGAGCCCGTTTCCAGGGGCAAAGGCTCAGGATAGGATTCGTGTTCGACCTCAAAGACGTGGCCATAAAGGCTAGATAGGATTTGCTGACCTTCCTGGGTCAATTTGAGATAAGCGATCGCGTCTTTGATATATGGGTACACCGTCTGCCAATAGAAGCGCGGATAGTTGTGCCGCAGGTCTTCTGGATGGCGATATCCCAGCATGCGATTGACGCCAGTTTCTTCAAACTCGTAGAACAGTGCCGGAATTTTGTGCAAATAGCGCGGATCAGAAAGCTGACCGATGAGGTCGGCTGCCCGCACTAATGCTGGGAAATTGGTCGTGTCTTGATGGTCAGTGTCAAGCGGCACCGGAAATCGCGTCAGTTCGATATTGCGCTTGATGATTTCAGCATCAATAAAGTCAGCGCTGATTAGGCTATTGCTGCCAAAACGCTCTTGCACAAATAGCTTACCGCGATCAACGTGATAGGGATTAAGGCTGGCATCCGTGTATCCTTCGGGAAACTGCACGGTTTCGTCGCCTTTGCCGGTAGCGTAAATTCGCAGAGACATCACATCTTGACGGCAGATACCCTTGACATAGCCAATGTCGTGACACACCAGTCCGAGGGTGAAATGCAGCCAATCCTCGCACGACACCCGCCCCTCGCGAATGTGCTTGCCCCGCAGAATTTGCTGGCCCACCAAAGTCACAAAAATGGTGTGCTCAACATCATGATAAAGCGCGTTGCTGTTGGCAATTGTTTCAACCCCCATGTTGCCAACCCAAGAAATAATATCGGCATAGTTGGGCTTGAGCCCTCCATAGGTTTGCGAATAGTTAGTCCGCAATTCAGCCACAAAGGCATTGCAAAGAATTTTGTGAGGATTCAGCATCAACTTGAGCGCGTTTTAGGAATCGATATCACGTCAGGTCCTTGCTCAGTTCTATCCCATCTGACAAGCACTCAACAAGCTCATAAGAACTCTTTATTTTTGACCGATCAGCCCAAGGTGATTGAATTCGGTGATTTCTATATCTCGCCGTCCTTTGAAGCGGCGCCCTAAATATCCTATCCATCAAGGAAAAATGTTTACACTGCTTGTCCATAACGCGGTGGCCTGACAATACAGCAAACCTTTTTGGAACATTCATTCAAGAAAGTGTTAAGGTGACGCAGAGGTGAAATCATGGCGCGCTCTAAGGCATTTGATCCAGAAATAGCTTTGTCGAAAGCAATGACGGTCTTTTGGGAAAAGGGCTATGCTGCTACATCCATGCAAGATCTAGTGGATGCGATGGGGATTCATCGGGGCAGTTTATACGATACTTTTCAGGACAAACGGCAGCTATTTCTGCAGGCGATCGCTTACTATCACAACACCGTCGTCAGGTCAGCGATCGCCCATCTAAAAATGCCTGGGGCGGCTCGCTCTGCCATTGAATGGCATTTTGAAAATCTAGCTGAGCGATCGCTCGAAAATACGCCACCGCGTGGCTGTCTAATCACCAACAGTTTAGTAGAGCTAGCCGCTCGGGACCCTGAAATCGCCGCCGTCCTCAAAAAAGGACTACAGCAGGTTGAAGATGCCTTTTTTCAAGCGTTAGTGCGGGCTCAGGATCAAGGTGAAATTGCCCCTGAAAAAGATCTCCGAACTTTGGCCCAATACTTGACTAGCAGCCTGCAAGGGATGCGGGTGATGGCTCAGGTCAATATGCCGCCTGACGCTCTGAAACAGACGGCACGGCTCATACTCAGCACGCTGGATTAAAAGCTGGCGGCCCGCGATCGCTGCAGGTTGGAAGATACTCAGAAATTTCTCACTTGAAACTCAGACTATTTAAGACCGTTCATTCCAAAATGGACAGGTATAGCAATCCGTATAAAGGTCAGGTCGGTTAAAGTAGATAAAAAGTTTGGATTCCTGCCGATGCCCGCCGCCTACAGTCTCGACCTGCGCCAGAAAGCGATCGCCGCCCTCGAAGCAGGGCACTCCAAAGCCGCTGTC
>JBCCJU010000010.1:0-59119 GCA_039027715.1 Cyanobacteria bacterium P01_C01_bin.120 | reverse complement strand
CCTGTCACGGCGGAAGTTGCGGGTTCGAATCCCGTCAGGCCCGTTGTCATATAATTTAATCAGGTAAAGTTATTCGTTTATCCACTGACTGCATGTCAGGTATAGGCGCTGTTTACTGCTGCCAACATAGACGCTTTTTTATTTTCACCAAACCTAAGCTGATTTCTTGAAAAACAACCGTACGACTCCCAAGCTTCTGATCAAGCGACTTGAAAAAGCGCTGCTAAATCATGGCGAAATGGCTGAGGCTTTGTATGAGTATGAAATGCAAGAAAATCTGGATTATTGGTATAAAGGGCTGCTTCGCGACAAAAATGATTTCGTGTTTGTCGTGACCGAAAATTCTGGCCATGTGGCCATGGTGCTTATCACTCCAGATAAAACAGTCTATGTGAATGAAAAGGCTAGAGATAAGTTACAGGAACTCTGGCCAGCTTGTTACGCCCAAAATATTGAGCAATTAATTCCAGCTATGGTGCAGGATTTGCTGAGCGGTCATTTCTTTGAACTCGGCGTCAAAGTTGTTGATACGGCTAAGCAGAAAGGCCCGAAAAAGTCAGGACATTGGAAGCAATCATAGACGTTGAATCTCGTTGCAAATTTTGGGAGCAGACATAACCCATTTCCCAAACTCAATTCTCAAACGACACATACACATACGCACTATCAAAACTCACATGACTTCTTACCTCAACTTGAGATTCAAGGCTGAAATCAGCTTGTAGATTCCTAGAGTTTGCACCGAAAGACCGTTAAACACTTCAAATGCTGGAAGAATGGTTCTGAGTCGGTGATTTTCCTAAAATTAGCTTGAGTCTTTTACAGTCGGATTTCACATCAACAAACACACTGAAATCACATCAAGCAAAGCAAGTAGAACGTAAACTGTGAATTCAAAAAAAGATAAGGCAGCGAGTTGTACAAAATCTCAAATAAATAAATTTCAATCTTTTATCTAGTTTTCTCTACTCAAAAGATATAGAGATTAATTTTCTTTTTCAAAAAAATATTTCAAGCTTCTACTATTATATAATCACCTGTTGTTTCTTCTAAGCCTTTAGCTTCTCCCACATTAGAATTAACAAAATTTGCTTCACTTAAATCTGCCTCTGAAAAATCTACATCTTCTAAGTCAACACTGTAAAAATTTGCATTGGCCAGATTCGCTCCAAGGAAATTCATGCCCTTTAGAGAAACGGCTTCAAACACTGCTCCACAAAGTATAGATTTCTCAAAGGTAACTCTCCTGAACTCGTACAATAGAGTAATTCTTGAATTTTTTAGATTTGCTCTTGTAAAGTCAACATCTCTTAGACGGGAATGATGTAAGCTCACACGAGAAAGATTAGAATCTTTGGCACTAACATTTCTCCAATAGGAAAAATTAAAGAATACTTTCTCCAAGTTAGCGCTATCCAAAATAACATCTCGGAGCTCGCTTCCAAGCATATCAGACCCAGAAAGGTTAGAATTTCTTAGATTAACATTTTCAAATATAGCATTCCTAAAGTTAACGTTCTTAAATTGTGCTCTGCTAAGGTCAGCATTTTTTAAATAGACCCTGCTTAGGTCTAAATTCTCAAATGGAATACCTTGAATCACATTTAGCTCTGACAAGAATTGTATAAAGATTGCTAGACTTTTTTTGTCTAGTTCTCTCATAGCAACCAAGGATCTTGCTCGAATAGTAGTAAGAACTCTGTTTGATTGAAAATCTATTTCGCTCTGTGGTGAGGATTGACTAAAATCTGACCAATCACTGCTAACAATCAAGCTTGAAATTTGATCTATATTACTTTTTAATATTTCCAGATTTCGTCGTCCGCTCTCTTGCCTGTATAAAATATTCTTAAAAACAAATCCCAAAACACCTATGATTATTGGAATAAAAAGTAATTCTGACCATTCCCAAGCAGTTTTGCCCAAGATTTCTATTCTGTCGAGGTCAATGTTCGACAAAAAATCAACTATACGCTTAAATGTATCAGAGCCAGTTGAGACGACAAAAAATATAAAAAATCTAATTGTGAAAATAACAACCAAACTTCTAAAGAGGAGTAGAAGAAAATATGCAGAATTTTCGGAAAAAAGCTTCTCTCTAAAAGAGAGATCTTCAAAACTCTCAGAGTCTAATTCCTTACAATCGCGTCGCAACTTCTTTGTGTATATTAGAATCCAAGAATTTGATAGATTAAAAAAATTACTCTTGTTGACTAACGATAATTTTCTTAACCGCTTCTTAAGCATATTCATATGATATTCTCTATTGAAATCAAAGTCTGCCACTCTATTTTCATACACTCGGCCTAATCACATCCTTTACAGTCTTATACCACCTGACTTTCAGCCATCATAGCTAACCCACTCTAGTCATCACTATCAAGAACAACACCTAGATATAGCTGCACAAACTCTTCGGCAGCTTGAAAATTCATAGTCTTCAAGGCTTCTACAATCTCCACTACAGTCTCAGCTGTAGGATCGCGTTTGTCGTGGTACCAGCGAAACACACTACCTCTTTCTACACCCATTGTTACGGCTAGCTGATTTTGGCTGATGCCGTAAGTGTCTAAAACCTGCTTCAGTGCTTGACTGGCTCTTCCCATGACTTAACTCTGTCAGAGAGTCATGAGTGAGTAAATGTTGCTTAATGGATCACACAACCGTGAATGATGCTATCTTGTGATCCATTAAGCATACAGAGGTGAGATATGGTACGAACAACTGAAAGCGTTTTAGCGCACAGGATTTTAGAGTTATTCGTTGAAGAATTTGGTTTGACGACTACCGTAGGACTGGTTGCATCAGTGGCTGCTATCACTGCCGATCGCGTTGAGGCAACAGATGATCCTGAACAAAGCGATCAAGCCCGCGAATGGCGACAAGACGGTCAAACAATTCGGGTAATCATGCTGCGATTGAGGCATTAGCTAGAGTTTGCTAACGAGAACGGCAATGAAGCGAAGAAGTTCACTTTGAGGCTTTTGTGATTGGTCAGCTTTGCAGAGAACTGGAAAGGGTCAGCCTTAGCCGGCATCGACATTTTGCGAGAAGTCTTGTTTGGTGGCTACGCACTTGATTTGAGCTGAGGTTTGCGGGCCAGCAGATAAGAGTTGTAGAGGTTTTGAAAAACGATGTAAAACATGGGGCCGAGGGCGATCGCTGGCGTTAAAAAAGTCAGGCATAGCCAAATGCTGAACAAGGTATTTTTTTGTCCCAAAGACTGGCCCATTTCTTGCCCCCAATCATAGCCGCCGATCCAGCGACCCAGGCCAAAGTTAATGGCGCACAGCAGCAGCGAAACGATGGCAATTTCCACAATTACGCTCCACGGCGAAGTCGACTCCGCTTCAATAAAGTGGGTGGCTTTGGCCGTAGCCAAATAAATAGCCGCCATCCAAAAGTAAAAACCGGCGCTGCGTATCGGCTGCAGTTTGTCGATCAGTTGGGGAGTCCACCGCTGCATAAGCTGGGTGACGCTCAACGGCAGCAGTACCACCGTTAGGGTATTGATTAAGCCGAGGAAATTAATGCCCACAGCATGGTTTGGTCCCAGAATCGGCAGCACTAGGGGCATGGCAATTGCCGAAAAGCCGTTAGTCACCACCACAGAAGCCATCACATAATCGACCCGACCATCCAAAAACCGAGTCATCACTGGCGCCGCCGCTGCCGTAGGGGCCATGGCTACCACAAATGCCACCAGGGCTAAATCAGGACTAAACCAACTGCCCACCCAGGCGGTCAGTCCGGCGATCGCCATCATCAACGCCAGCACGGCTCCTAAACGAGGATTGATAGCGGTTTTGGCATCCACTTTCAAATCCAGCAGTGAGCAAAATAAAATCATCATGATGAGATAACGGATGAGATAAGCGTACTGGTGACCTTTGGGCAGCAGTATGCCTAGGGCGATCGCGCCAAACAAACATAATGACTTTTGCATGCGATGTAATCCGGACCAAACCGTTGTTTAGGCTACCGTGTGGCGATCTAACAAAAGCGTTTGCAGTGGACAATCTGGTTTAAAGATCGTGGCATCGGCAGCGACAACCGAGGCGTGCCGCCAATAACTTTCAGAAACTTGGCGGGGCGAGCCTTATTACATCGGCTCTAATGCCATCAGGCTAGAAGTGAAGTGCGAGTCACCAAAGCATCGGACATTTATTTTGAACACCTAGATGATGAAAGCCCTGGATACTGGGCATTC
This sequence comes from Cyanobacteria bacterium P01_C01_bin.120, assembly GCA_039027715.1. Taxonomy (GTDB): domain Bacteria; phylum Cyanobacteriota; class Cyanobacteriia; order Phormidesmidales; family Phormidesmidaceae; genus Halomicronema. The sequence continues at coordinate 54,909 of JBCCJU010000010.1, read as the reverse complement.
TCTAAACTGTCGGGGCCAGCATCGAGCTAATTTGCCAAGGCTATGCCAAAGCGCCCGGCCATCAATGCTTGAGAAGAATTTGCGCAATTCTCTGCTAAATTGACATCGAACTGTGAAAACTACGACATCTCTGATATTCACAGAGTTTGTAATCACCGCTGAGGGAGACTGGCACGGGTGAAACTGACGTTGACTATCGCCGGGCTAATCATCCTAAGTCTGGGGGCGCTGGAGCTAGCCCTGCGATTTTTTTTGGGCTTTGGCAAACCGCCGCTCTACGTAGCGGACCCGCAAACGGGATATCGTCTCGCCCCCAACCAGCGCACCAAGCGCTTTGGCAACCTATTTGTCATCAATGAATATTCCATGCGGGGCGAGGCGATCGCGCCTCAGGTCGAAGCTGACGCCTTGCGCGTTCTACTGCTGGGCGACTCGATCGCCAATGGCGGCTGGTGGACTGATCAATCAGAGATTGTCTCCGTGCAGCTACGACAGCAATTGCTTGAGGTGCCGTCTGCTGTCTATGCCCGGGTTGAAGTGCTGAATGCTTCGGCGAATTCCTGGGGACCGCGCAATGAACTTGCCTATGCTGCCAAGTTTGGCACGTTTGATTCACAAGTAATCGTTTTGCTGCTTAACACGGACGACTTGTTTGCCACCGCTCCGACCTCAGTGCAAGTGGGCCGCGATCGCGCTTATCCCAAAAAGTATCCGCCCCTAGCCCTGGCCGAACTGCTAGGACGATTAATCAAGTCGCCCCCGATTCCCGAACTGGCAGCCGTTCAGCAGGAAGGCGGCGATCGCGTTGGCGTGAATCTGGAGGCGGTGCGTCAGTTGAAACAGTTAGCCCAGCAAGCTGACTGTCGACTGATTATGGCCATGACGCCGCTGCTGCGGGAGGTGCAGCCTCCGGGACCGCGAGATTATGAGCTTGCAGCCCGACAGCGAGTGCAGCAGTTTGCCGAGTTCGAGCAAATCCCCTACATTGATTTTCTCGCCGATTTTCAGGCGGCCACCGCTCCCGACGATTTATACCGCGATCACATTCATCTGAGTCCCCAGGGCTATGCCTTAGTTAGTCAGGCCCTGAGCATTGCGATCGTCAAAACTTTGAAAGCTCAGGATGCGGCTCAAAGTCGCCTGCCTGATAGCCTTTTAGAAGATCCATGGTAAGCGTTATGGTCGCACTCGAAATTCAAAACTAAGAACTGACAACTCAAAACTCATTTATTGGGCAACGGCTGTAACAATGCGTACAGCGACTTTAATAGTGCAAATCGTATTTGGGGGCGGTTGTCGCTATTTACTGCAGTTCTGACGCAGTCATACTTTTACTGCTGCCGGTTGCCTTCTGCCTGCTGCCTTTTGCTATGGATTTGATTGACTTTAATAGCGTCGATAATCTGACTATTGGCTTTGGGAAACGCAAAATTTTCTAGTTCCGCCACTTCCACCCAGCGCACTTCATCACACTCGATTGGCTGCGGCTCGCCACCAGTGTGCCGACAGTGAAATACGTTAAGCGTCACTTTGAAATGGGTATACGTGTGGTCAATGGTGATCAGGCGATCGCCGACTTCCACATCGATGGCCAGTTCTTCCTGCAGTTCGCGCCGAATACACTGCTCCACCGTTTCACCCGGCTCAATTTTGCCGCCCGGAAATTCCCAAAGCCCACCTAACAGACCTTTCTGGGGCCGCCGATCAATTAAAATCTGGCCTTGCTCATTCCAGACGACGGCAACGCCAATCAGCTTATGAGGCAGCGGAGCGCGAGTTTCAGTCATGGGAATCTCCAACTGAACGTTTTGATTGTACGCTGCGCAGGGCGATCGCCACGGGCAAAGCAAACAGGCGGGACGATGGCGCGTACAAACGGTGGCCCCGAGATCCATAAAGGCCTGATTGAAATCGCGGGGGCGATCGCCGGGCACAAGCTGACTAGAAACTTCCCAGAGCCGATTCAGAGCTTTGCTAGGCGGCTGCCGCAGCGCTATTAACCGAGCCAGAACTCGCTTCACATTGCCATCCAAAATGGGCACTGATTGATTAAAGGCGGCGCTCAGAATGCCACCCGCAGTTGTGCGCCCGATGCCCGGCAGCGCCACTGCCGCCTCGAAAGTCCTGGGAAATTGACCGTCGTGCTGTTCAACAATGATTTGGGCGGCCTTATGCAAGTTGCGAGCTCGGGCATAGTAGCCCAGACCTTCCCAAACCTTGAGCACCGCCTGCTGATCGGCTGCCGCCAAGGCCTGCACCGTAGGAAAAACCCTTAGCCAGCGCTGGTAATAAGGCAGCACCGTTTTGACTTGAGTCTGCTGCAGCATAATTTCGGAGATCCAAATCGCGTAGGGGTCGCGCGTCTCTCGCCAAGGCAACTGCCGCCCCTGTTGGGCATACCAAGCCAATAAATCCGCCTGCAGCTGTAAAACTAAATCGCCCGACAAAGTCGTTGAGGGCTTTGCCGAGCGATCGCGCTGCGATTTCTCTAAAGTGCTGACAGCGACGCTTTGATTCACTCGAACTGCTTCTGCAAATATCTTCAGCAGCTACCTTAGAACATTTCACTTAAAAAAGCATTTCACTCAAACCGCTTTTGAACCGTTTTGGTTCATCGGTAGACCTTGAAGTAAAGCGCTTTTATCGACTTGTGAACGTTTCAGCCGTTTGAGCGAGAGCTGCCAGAATCCATTTATTCCAGGTCTTGTCCAGGGCCAGCAGCCACAACCGATTCCTCGAAAGCCAGGCGCTGCTCAGCACCCTTCAAAAAATAGCCGCTCATCATGGCTGAAGCTAGCAAACGACCCAGCTGTTCACGACTGGTGGTTACTGAGATATCGAAGTGCTGTGAAGGTAATCCGCCCAGTAAACCAATAATGTTGTGCTCCATCACCTGCATCACGTCTTGGGAAACTGGACGAGACAGCTGCGCCACAGTTTCAGGCGTCATGGATTGAACATACTCCAGCAGAGAATTGTCACCGCCTTTCTGGTCATCCCAAAAAGTAGACGTTCGATCTGATGAGTTATTCACGGTTTTCACCTCTATCGATTAGCGACAAACTAACTGCGTAAACAAAAATATGCAACGAAATCGTGTAACAGTTGGTATCAATGTAACAAGTTACTCATTGTCAATGAGTGAGTAGAACCGAACCTCAACAAGTGCAGGTAACGTCCCCTCAAAACATCAGCTTTGACATCTCTCCTAAGTTGCCCAACGCTGTCCAAATTTGAGCAAAGTGAACTGGATTTGCCACAGCGTGTTTACACCAGTGCTCGGCATGTGCAGTGTTATGGCGCCCCAAAACCATTCCTACTTGCTCTTGAATCACTGTGGCGACGGCAATAGTGGCCGACGCTAGCCCAAAGGGAGCCTCAAAAATGGGCTCCCAAAGGACTACAACTGTCGCGTTGAGGCAGTTCAATCAAGTATCGAGAGCTACTCGCTACCAAGTGGGATCGACATAAAGGTTGATTGTTAGCTCAGGTTCTCCAGGGGGCACCGCACTAATGCAGGCGCAAATGGGTTCTTCCTGCCCAGCAAGTTCAACTTCACAGGCATGACAAGCGCCCATCATGCAGCCCGTGGGAATCATGACTCCGGCCCGCTCAGCCACCTGCAGCAGGGGTTCACCAATTTCTGCATCAGTAGTGACATCGTCAGGTACAAACATAATTTTGACAGTCATTTGCAATCTCCTCTCAATCTTTATCGTCGGCTAACGGTATGAAATACCGCCTTGCTAAGGAAGCTGTACTGTAAGGCTTGTCGTCAATTCAATGCTAGAAACCTGATGGAATGAGTACTGCCACGATGACCTCCATTTCCAAAGGTTGAGAGCTGAAATCCCAGCTACGCAGGCATCGAAAATCAAGTGATGACAGCTTTTAGCATTTCCCTATTTCCTTAGCGGGCAGGGATTCAATTCATACCCTAAAAGAAAATACTGAAAATGTGCAGGACCGAGCCGGCCCCAAATTGCGCGATCGCTCTGGCAAAGAATAGTCAGCTACAGTTGGCAAAATCATCTCCCTCACGACCGGAAAACCCATGGAAAACTATAGACCGGCAATACGCCTGCCTTTAAACTGTATAGCTAGAACTTTACTGACACAGCAGTAGCCTTTCCAGAGTTAGTCAGTTCAACTAAGCGCAAAAACACTGGGTGAAAATTTGGGAGTGACGAATGGAAGACCGCAGGGATGTGCCAACAAAGCAGCCTCCACAAATGACTGACGCCAGCGCCTCGGGGGCACGCCATATTCTGGTTTTGGGCGGCACCGGCACAATTGGGCGCGCCACCGTTGCCGCCCTCATAGCCCGTGGTCATCGAGTCGTTTGTGTGGCCCGACCGAAAGCTGGCGTTGGTCGTCGGCTGACCCAGGCAAAAACTACCGATCTTTTGCAGGGAGCAGAGGTGCGTTTTGGCAGCGTTACCGATACGGCGTTCCTGACAGAGCAGGTCTTTGGCGGTCAGCGGTTTGATGCTGTGGTGTCGTGTATGGCGTCGCGTACCGGCGAGCCGCGCGATACCTGGGCGATCGACTATCAGGCCCATGCCGATGTGCTGGCGCTGGCCAGAGCCTCGAAAGTCAAGCAAATGGTGCTGCTGTCGGCGATTTGTGTGCAAAAGCCGCGCCTGGTATTCCAGCACGCCAAGCTAGCCTTCGAAAAAGAATTGATTGAGTCGGGACTCACTTATTCCATTGTTCGCCCCACAGCGTTCTTTAAGTCGCTGGCGGGACAGGTGGAGCGAGTCAAAAACGGCAAGCCGTTTTTTCTCTTTGGTGATGGCACGCTGACCGCTTGTAAACCGATTAGCGATGCCGACTTAGCCAACTATTTGGCAGACTGCCTGGAAGACGTGACCCTGCAAAATCGGATTTTGCCGATTGGCGGCCCTGGCCCCGCTCTTACGCCGCTGGAGCAAGGAAAATATTTGTTTGAGCTTTTGGGGCGTGAGCCGCGCTTCAAGAGCGTACCGGCAGCCTTTCTCAGCCGCATAGCCAAGTTTTTGGATGCGATTGGGAAAGTGGTGCCACCGGTGGCGGCCAAAGCTGAGCTGGCCCGCATCGGTCACTACTACGCCACGGAGTCGATGCTGGTGCTCAATCCCGAAACGGGGCTCTATGATGCTGACGCTACTCCTGAAACCGGCACGGATACCCTGTTCGATTATTTTCAACGTCTGGTTGAAGGTCGCGAAACCGCTGAGCGGGTGGATGTCGCTATGTTTTCAGACTCCTGACAGAGGTCAAGTCTAGAGCAAATCATCGCTGGGCCGATGGGATGCGCGATCGCCCCCGCCTAAAATAAATAAGCTAGCAGCATTGATTAATAGCCATCTTCGCTAAGTCAGTTGCCACGATAAATTGCCTTTCCATTTTGTCCTTATCACTTCTTTGAGACTCATTAGCCTCCCATGACCACAGACTCTACCACCTCTTCTAGCAGCACTATTCAACTGGAACCGACCTGGAAAGCGGTTCTGGAAGATACGTTTGCCGCCCCCTACATGCAGACGCTAAAAGACTTTCTGAAAGCGGAAAAGGCGGCTGGCAAAATCATTTATCCACGGGGCTCGCTGATGTTTAATGCCATGAACAGCACGCCCTTCGATGAGGTTAAAGTCGTGATTTTGGGCCAAGATCCTTATCACGGGCCAGGGCAGGCCCACGGCTTGAGCTTCTCAGTGCCCAAGGGCGTGACACCACCCCCCTCGCTGGTGAATATTTTTCAAGAAATTGAGCAAGATTTAGGCATTAAGCGGCCCAACCACGGCTGTTTACAGAGCTGGGCCGACCAGGGAGTATTGTTGCTCAACAGTGTCCTAACTGTGGAACAGCATCAGGCGGCTTCCCATAAAGGACGAGGCTGGGAAGAATTCACCGACACTATCATCAACGCCTTAAATTCGCAGCGCGACCATATTGTTTTTATGCTGTGGGGCAGCTATGCGCAAAAGAAGGGCAAGTATATTGATCGCGATCGCCATTTGGTGTTGACCTCTCCCCACCCTTCGCCGCTATCCGCCCATCGAGGATTCTTTGGCAATCAGCATTTTTCCAAAGCCAATACCTATCTAGAAGAGCACGACATTGAACCGATTTCCTGGGCGCTATAGGGGTCTGCGGGTAAATAAATTACCTGATTGGGTGGCTGGATAGTTGGGTAGCAGGGTAGAGGGTGTGATTGGGAGGTTATTAATTTGCATATCTCTGATCAGTACTGCACCAGGCTAATGATGGGCACTTCTGGTAATTTTTGCCGGCCGCCTAATGCCGATAGCTCGACTAGGAAGCCAAAGCCCACCAGCACACTGTTAGTTTTGGCGATAAGTTGAGCAGTAGCGATCGCCGTGCCCCCTGTCGCAATCAAATCATCCACCACCACTATTCGGCTGTTGGGAGCAAAGGCGTCCTGATGCAGTTCCAAACAATCAGAACCATATTCCAACTCATATTCGGCGCTGTGAATGGAAGCCGGCAGTTTACCCGGTTTGCGCACTGGCACAAAACCCACATTTAAGCGATCGGCCACGGGCATGCCAAAAATAAATCCTCGCGATTCAATGCCCACCACGTAATCGGGCTGCAGCTCACCGCATCGAGCCTCCAACTGATCAATTGCATACTTGAGCGCCGCCGCATTATTCAACAGAGTCGTGATGTCTTTGAAGGAAATGCCGGGTTGAGGAAAGTCGGGAATTTCTCGAATAATCGACTTCAGATCCATAGATTTAGTACGAGGTTGAGGAATCAGCAGCTTTGCCGCCAAAAGCACCGCCATCCTACCACTGTCAGGGAATAATCGCGGTTTCTAGCAAAGCCAGAATATTGTCTATTCTTGCCAAGGATGCTCCGTAGTCTTCGGCGGCGGAGCAGAGAAGTTTTTGAACCATCCCTGTTGCCAAAAAAAGATAATTAGGACGATCGCGATCGTCCCCATAACGCCCAAACAAAACGGATAGCCCCAATACCACTGCAGCTCTGGCATGTTCAACGGTGACACTGCCGGATCAAAGTTCATGCCATAGACTCCTGCAACAAATGTGAGCGGAATAAAAATAGTGGAAATCACTGTCAACAGCTTCATCACGTCGTTCATGCGGTTGCTGACGGATGATAAATACACGTCCATCAAGCTGGACGACACTTCGCGGTAAGTTTCCAAGATGTCCAATATCTGGATGATGTGATCGTAAACGTCTTGCAAATAGATCCGATTTTCCTGGGTGAGATAGTCGCTGCCGTCACGAATCAAGCTGTTGACAACGGTGCGCTGGGGCCAAATATAGCGCCGCAGCATCAGCAACTCTCGCCGCAATTCGTGAATCTTTTGCAGGGTTTTACGAGTGGGATACGTGACCACTTCGTTTTCCAGCGCCTCAATATATTCTCCGTACTGCTCCAGTACGGGGAAATAGCCATCAACCAGCGTATCCAGCAGAGTGTAGGCTAAATAGCCGGCTCCCCGCTGCCGCAGCAGCCCCAAATTGCGCTTGAGGCGATCGCGCACCGGGTCAAAACAGTCCCACAGGCTCTCTTCCTGCATAGTTAGTAAGACATGGTGCTGTAATACGAAACCCACTTGCTCTGCGGTGAACCCATGGCCGCGATTTGACGGCTGCACCATGTGCACAATCATCAGCAAATGATCTTCATAAAACTCTAATTTAGGGCGATGAGGCACATTGACCACATCTTCCAAGAGCAGAGGATGCAGGTTGAAAATACCGCCAATTTTACGCAGTATCGTTTCTGTGCCGAGCCCACGAACATCGAGCCAGCACACCATTTTATTCTCCAGATATGTCAAGCATTCTTCGGGCGTTGCTAGCTTTTTCTGTATGGACTGCTTAGGGTCGTAGCTAATTAAAACTAGTTCTGTTGGTTCGGCATCATCTGGAATATTCAGCGTGCCGGGCAAACTGCCAGGCAAATCGTAATTGTAATCAAGTAAATCTATTTCCTGTTCGTCTATTTCTTCATTCAAAAATGGCAGCTTTGCCTGAATGGCCGACAAAGATGACTGTTCAAAGGAAGTAGACTGCTCTCGTTTACGATTATTTCCCATGCTTCAACCTTTTATCCTCTGACTTGAGCATAAAAGGTGGCTGGCTTAATGACCGGTCTTTTCTATCTGCTTACCCCAGATTTCTTTGCCAAATTGATGAGTATCAGTCCATTTACAGAGGCGAGACCAGCGGTTTGGTCGGCGTTCCGCAATTTACGCTACCCACCAGAAGCTGACCCCCTTTCAGTTATATGTCTGCCATACTGCCGAATTGCTGATAGTAGCCGCTAAAAGTCAACGCCCCGCTTGAGGTCAACGCCCATTTCCGCGTAGTGCTTGTGGTTAAAGACTTCAGAGTGAATGCTAGCGAGCTCGAAGTAGGCCGGAGGATTTTTGCAGCGACCAGTGATGATCACTTCAGTGTCGCGGGGCTTACGCAGCAGCGCCTGCACAATGGGCTCCTCGGGCAGTAATTCCAAATCAACCGTAGGATTCAGCTCATCTAAAATCACCGTTTTGTATAACCCAGAGGCGATCGCGGTGCAGGCAATTTCCCAGCCACGCTCCGCTTCCACATAGTCAATTTCCTGCTGCTGACCTCGCCACACAATGGCATCGCGGCCGCAGCGCTGGTGGTCTACCAAATTGGGATAACTTTTGCGCAGGGCAGAAATGGCGGCATCTTCGGTATAGCCCTGTCCGCCCTTGAGCCACTGCACAATCAGTACGCGGTGCGATTGATCTTGGCTGATACCGCGCCCAATTGCCTGCAGTGCCTTGCCCAAAGCGCTGGTGGATTTGCCTTTGCCGTCCCCAGTGTAGATTTCAACTCCGTCGATACCGGGAAAATCCATATTTTGGCGGCGTTGGGGCTTCATTTCGGAGTGCAAATTAGCCACTTCAATGAGCGCTGAGGGAGCCGCCCGTCCGGTGGCAATCACCTCCAGATGCTCGGGTTTATTTTTCAGCGATCGCACCACGTCGTCCACCGGCAGCAGTTGCAAATCCAATACGGGATTGATTTCATCTAGCACGACTACGGAATAAAGCCCCGAAGCGATCGCGCCTTTGGCCACGTCCCAACCGCGCTGGGCTTCCAAACGATCAAACTTAGTAATGTCTTCGAGACCAAAAAACTCGGCGCGGCCAGTGCGCACCTGATCAATCAAATGAGGAAAGCCGCGCTGCAACGCTTCGATGGCAGCATCCTCGTCATAGGTGCGGCCTGGTCCCTTCAAGAATCGCAGCAGCAGCACCCGACTTTCCATAAAGTTTTGAATGCCAAGGCCAATGGAGCGCAATACGACTCCCAGCGCCACCTGTGACTTGCCCTTACCTTCACCGTCATAAACGTGAATTTGTCCTGTTAGGCGCTCATTATTGAGTTGCGCAGTGCGAATTCCGATGCCTGTTCTGACCATGTGAATTGTCGGCCGTTAAGTTTTTAACGTCTACCCTAATAAAATTTATCGAAACCTTTGGCAACAAGATACCCTTTTGCCTGAGGGCAATCATTGTTAAGACATGCAATTTCTACATGAGCCAGGTTTCAAACTTATTTTATAGAGTCAGAATGGGCGCAGTCGTGCTTATTTCATAAGTTATTTATGATTAATTGGTAATGCTCTAAAAGCCGGCGCTTTATGAGAAGCTAGCGGGTTCTCAGACGGCTCTACCCCCAACGCTGTTTATTTATTTGTTCGACTGACAATGTCGTTTTTTCTTTTGGATGAGGCTGCGGTCTTACCTCTGCGGGCAATTGTTTTTCAGTGTTTGCTGCTCCTCGTGGCGATCGCGCTGGAGGCGATTGTCCTGCGGCAGCGGTTGCGCCTAGGCTATCAGCCCAGCATTCAATATGCCGCTAGCCTAAATCTTTTAGCGGTTGTCCTGGGGTGGATTCTGTTCCTCAATCTAGAGCTTCTGTTGCCGCCGGCCGTGCGCACCCAAGTTATTAGCTATGTTTTGTTTGGCAATTTTTATGCCAATGCGCTCGCCAGCAGACTGGGGATTTTTATCGTTTTAATAGGACTGACAACGTTTTTTGTCACTTTTTGGATTAAAGTAACGGCTCTAGAATGGTTGACTCTAATCCTTGGTAAGCCCATTGCGCCTGCCCGTCGCTCTGCTAAACCGAATCGCTTTCGCTATCGCCGCTCCCCTGACACTCCATCTGAGGCCTTACCCCATCAGCTTGCAGTACTGCAGGCAAATGCTCTCAGTTTTTCCGCAGTTTTCCTACTCCTGCTGTTGCGCTACGGAGTCATCCAACAGCTATGATCAAGCTCTTGCAAGAGATTTGGAAGCGGTTTTCTAATCTCTTTTTTCCTCAAGATTACTACGCCTGGCAAACGCTGATTTATCTTGGGATCTTTTCATTCACAATGTCGTGGGTAGCAAGATTAGCCGTGGGCCGGGGCCTTACTGTTAACGTGATTGCGACCGGCGGCTGGATATTTTTTGCCTTGGGCATTGGTTGGCTGCTGGAGCAGTCAAAAATTCGCGTTTTGGGCATATCCGTTGCTCCGTGGGTGATGGGAGCGATCCTCTGCCTCTACATTTTTAGCTGGGTGCCAGAAAGCTCCTGGCCTCTAGGACTAATGACTTGGCCACTGATATCGGTGGTGATCGCCGCGATCCCTCATTTTTTCACCTGGGAGTTGCGACCGGAAAAAATACCGCCTCCGCCTGTGCGCCAACAGCTAATTCTGCTGACGCTAGTTGCCTTGTTGCTCAGCAATTGGTTTCAGTTTTATTTTCGTTTACAGAACTGGTTTGAAATTTATCCAAGTTTGCTGGCTGACGACTTTAGCCAAAGCGGCTTTGTTTATCGAATGGCAAGCGTTCCGGAAGAAAAGGCCCGTGGTATTGTTCTGTTGACCTCAGCCGAAACCGAAATTATTCAGGCCCTAGACGGCACTCCTTGGCCCTACGTTGAGCGCTGGCTGCTAGGCCTCGACGAACGGCTCAACACTATCGAGGATAAAACTATTGCGTTTCTCACCTCTCCCGAGGAAAGCCATTTGTGGCGGTTGGGAGCGAATCGTGAGGAACTGGACAATGGCAGCTATCTCTTAGATTTAATGGCGATTTGGCTAGGTCCTGCTTCGACAGCTAATGGCTACTATTTGACTAAAAGCTGTGTGGTACAGCCGCGATCGCTGACGGCTGCTACAGGTATAGATACTCCTGGCGCCCAGCCAACTCCTATGGCAAAGGTGAACTGTGATCTAGAGATTCCCAGGCATTCTGGTCGCCCTACTCAGCTGCGGGGATAAGAACGGATCGAGATGGGATGGCGAGACAAATGGGTGATGAATGTAAGTAGAGTCAGCTCAAGAAAATGACTTTGGCCGATCAGACTAATTTGAGCAGAATCCCTTGCCTTCGCCTGCAGCAGAATATTTTTCGCAACTGTTCGAGTGTTTTTTTGAGTTTAGTAAACAACTCATAAAACCGATGCAAACAAATGCCATATCTCTTTACGTTTCGATGTGTGCACCATATATCTAGCGTTTTGCTGTTCTCGCAAGGCTATATATGGCGCTTGTAGAGCATTTGTATCTGGTGGTTTTCAAGTCGCCTAACGTACAGTGAGAATAGATTTTTCACTTGTCCTTCTGATATTTACAGGCGGTGCAGCTCTGGTCGCGATCGCGCCCAAAAAGCGTAATCCATCGCTAATGGGCGCGACTAATCGTCGAGGCAAGCTGTTGCGAGGGGTTCTACTCCGCTCCGCCGCCGCTAATTTTTTGCAGTGAGGTTCACTGATGCAGCACTTTACCCGTCGTGAGACCGTTATATTAACTCGCACTAGTGCCGCCCGATTAACTTATTTGGCTCGGACTGGAGTGGTGGTGCCTCTGTCGGAAGATTCTGCCGCCAAGCAACTTTACTATACCTGGGAGCAAATTTTAGAGCTGCGGGCGATTCGACATTTGCGGCGACAGGTGTCCCTTCAGATGATTCGCAAGATTTTGGCTTTCTTAGAAGGGACGGCGGGCGATCGCGCCCTCCATGACAAGCACTTGATTATTAGTAATGGCGAGGTGAGTTGGTTACAGCCGCAAGAAAATATGGAGCCGCAGGTGGTGCAGGTGGCAGCTAAGGCCAACCGCCATGTGGGCCAACTTAAGCTGATGACTTTACCATCGTTGATCAACTTTGCTGACGAAGTTTGGGAAACGGCTCGTAATTCTAAAGTGATCGATTTTGAAAGTTTTCGGCAGCGGGTAGTCCCTTTTCGTCCTCGCTGAATTAAGGCGTTTGAGAAAATATGTCTGCCCAGCTTAAAGCCTCTTTTGCCGCCCATACCTGGACGCTACCACCAGAACCCTGGTTTAGAATCTGTTCTCTAGCGGTTCCGGAAGCTCTGCAGTCAAGGCACGGATGTTGGTCTGACGACGGCGTTCAGTTTACGCCACATACCATGACTGAGATCACTGTCAGCAGCCGGCTGAGTTCACAGGGGCGCTGGCGATCGCGTCACGGCCTCCGGTTTTTAGCATCACCGGCTACAATTTCCAGCATCACAGAAAGGCCACAGTGCAATCACGGAAAAACCTCATCGCCTCATGAAGAATTAAGGTATGAAGTTTAGAACAGCGGATGATAAACATGAGCGCAGCAACCGTAGCAGCTCCTTTTATAAATATCGCCAACGACTATCGCAGCCTGAGCATCGTTTACTGGCAAAAACTGGTGCGTGAAGGGGTGCCTAAAGACGAAGCCTGCAAAATCGCCAAGGCCATCGTCAAATTCGAGCTGTTTGCTCAACCTCCGTCTTATGAGCACAAACAGTTAATCTCTCGTTTCAGTGCTCTAATGTGTCGAGCTCAGCTATGGCGTAGCGACCTGTTGCTGTAGGCTTTCGGTTAATTAATTATAGGACTGGAACGCGAGCGCCTTACACCGCTAACATGCGTCCAGACTCACTTGAGTGCTCAATATCAACGCCTAAAGTTGCTGCTTGATCGCGAGTTAAGCGGCAGCTAGCCAAATCCACTCCATCAACAATGGCCCCCGTTAAGTCAGCAGTGCTGAGATCAACGCCCCGCAAATTCGCTCCAGACAGGTTGGCGTAGCATAGCTGAACATCATTCAAGTTGCTGTAACTAAGATTGGTATTGCGCAAATCGGCTAATCGCAAATCGGCCTCAGCCAGATTGCAGCGCTGCAAATCACTGTGCCTCAATTGACAGCGAATGAGTGTGGCTCGGACAAAAACGGCTCGCTGCATTTGTGCATGGGCGAGATTGGCTCGCCACAGCATTGCTCCAGTAAGATCAATTTCGCGCAGCGAACTGTGGCTCAAGTTGCTGCCAGTCAAATCAGCCCCCTGAAGGACTGCTTGATTCAGCTCTAAGCCAGGCATCCAAGCTTCGCGGAAGTCAACGCCACTAAAATTGCGCCTGCCAGCCGAATAGCTTTTGAAAAGTTGCACAGTTTGCATGAAAAGTCGCTTGTTAATGGCAAATGGAATTTAATAACTAATGGTGCAGGACAAGCCTGCCTTATCTTATTGTTAACAAATGTAACGAATATTTGGTTTACCTGCAATTCAACCGGCGGTTTAAACCGATTGACATTAGGAACTCTGCAGAACCAGCATTATGGCGCCCACCCTGAACCCATCAGCCGGGGACTAATCTCTTGCCGTCTGTGCTTAAAGGGACTTATTGCCAAAGCGATAATAAGCTGGGATGCCCCATTGATGACGGCGATCGCCGACCTTGATGAGGGTTATCGCGTGGCGTATTGGCTGTACTGCTGGATGAGCTTTGCGACTAGCCCTGTCCATCCGGTTTGGTGGCTAGCCCCCAGTCCCGCCCCATTGTCACCGTGAAAATACTCATAAAAAAGAATGTAATCCTGCCAGTTGGTGTCCTGCTGAAAGGGCTCGATTCCCCCGAACACTGGACGCTGGCCGGAGTCATCTTTGAGGAAGATGCGAATCATGCGGTTTTCTAGATCCAAGGCCACATCCCAAAGGCACTTGTAGGTGCCAGATCCGGTGGGACATTCAACCTGATACTGATCGCCGAGGTAGTGGTGAAACTTTTGCAAAGATTCCACCAGCAGGTAGTTCACTGGAAACCAGATCGGACCGCGCCAGTTGGAGTTACCGCCAAAGAGTCCAGTGTTCGATTCGGCGGGCTCATAATCGACCCGATGCGCTTCGCCGTCGGTGTAGAACACATAGGGATTTTCTTGGTGATAGCGCGAGAGGGCCCGAATGCCGTTGGGGGCAAGGAATTCTTGCTCATCCAGCATTTTTGCCAGGATACGCTTTAACTTGTCGGGACGCACGATCGCTAGCAGTCGGCGCTTACCCACTCCGTTCTCGAAAAATGAGGGCACGTTATGGCTGAGATGGGGACGGTTCACTTCAAACCATTCCAGGCGAGCTTTGAAGCCAGGAAGTTTATCCAGGGTTTCGGGTTCTAAGGTTTCAATAGCAAATAAAGGAATCAGCCCCACCATCGATCGCACCTTAAGCTTCAGACTTTCACTATGGGGCAGGTGCAGCACATCATAGAAAAATCCGTCCTCGTCATCCCACAGTTCAGTTTTACCGCCACCCATATGGTTCATGGCGTCAGCGATGTAGATGAAATGCTCAAAAAACTTGGTTGCCATATCTTCGTAAACGGGATTTTCTTGGGCCAGTTCTAAGGCAATGGTGAGCATGTTGAGGCTATACATCGCCATCCAACTGGTGCCATCGGATTGTTCAATATGGCCACCGGTAGGTAAAGGCGCGCTGCGATCGAAGACACCAATATTGTCTAGGCCCAAAAAGCCCCCCTCAAAAACGTTGTTGCCTTCCGCATCTTTGCGATTGACCCACCAGGTGAAATTCAGCAGCAGTTTCTGGAAGACCCTTTCCAGAAAGGCACGATTTTCCTGTTCGGCATTGGCACCGCCAACGCCAGTTTTTGCCAACTTTTGAGCAATCTTATAGACGCGCCAGGTCGCCCAGGCATGAACTGGGGGATTCACATCACCGAAGGCCCATTCATAAGCCGGCATCTGACCGTTTGGATGCATGTACCACTCACGGGTCAGGATGTCGAGCTGATGTTTGGCAAACTCAGGGTCAATAATGGCCAGAGGAATGCAGTGAAATGCTTGGTCCCAGGCGGCAAACCAGGGATATTCCCACTTGTCCGGCATGGAGATGATGTCACCGGCATCCAGGTGCAGCCATTCACGGTTGCGACCGTGCTGATGTCCGGGCGGCGGTGGCGGCATTGTAGGGTCACCCTCAAGCCAGCGAAACACATCAAAGCGATAGTACTGTTTGCCCCACATCAGTCCGGCGAAGGCTTGACGCTGCACATTGGCGATATCTTCGGAGTGACAGAAGGGCGCGATTTGACTGTAAAACTCGTGGGCTTCCTTGACGCGAGTCTGCATCACCTGATCAAAGTCGGCAAAAGGCGGAGCTGAAATTTCGGCGTTACTCAACCGCAAGCGAATGTATTGGGTCTCCCCTGGAGCAATGGTGAGGGTGTAGTGGGCGGCGGCTTTGGTGCCAAAGCCATTGGGGTTTACTGCGTCTGTCTGCCCTTCAATCAGATAGCGATGGAAAGCATCTTTGACGTAGGGGGTGGAATTTTCAGCGCCAAATAGCTTTTGGTAGTTGGTCTCATTTTCTGTGAAGAGAAGTCGATCGCTCGGCGCTGTCCAATTCTTTTGGCTTTGGCAATGGAGCCAATAGGTACCCAGTTCGGGATGATTGGCTTCCAGGGTGCTGTGGCTAGCGTGGTGGGCAGCGACTTTAATGTCAGGCTGATCGCTGTCCTGATTCCAGGACCAGGTATTGCGAAACCAGAGGTGCGGCAATACCTGCAGCGTTTGAGATTCCGGCCCCTGGTTGACCACCGAGATTTGAATTAGCACGTCTTCAGGAGCAGCTTTGGCATACTCCACAAACACGTCGAAGTAGCGGCTATCGTCAAACACTCCCGTATCCAACAGCTCATATTCGGCCTCGTCTCGCCCCCGTCGCTGATTGGTGTTGACCAGGTCACTATAGGGATAGGCCGCGTGGGGATATTTGTACAGCCCTTTCATGTAGGAATGAGTCGGCGTGCTGTCCAGGTAAAAATAGTATTCTTTGACATCTTCGGCGTGGTTGCCCTGATTGCCGGTTAATCCAAACAGGCGCTCCTTAATCACCGGATCTTTGCCGTTCCACAGGGCCAGGCCAAAGCAAAGCCGCTGCTTTTCATCAGAAATGCCCAATAGACTATCCTCGCCCCAGCGATAGGCCCGAGAGTGAGATTGCTCATGGGAGAAATAGTCCCAGGCTGCTCCCGTAGGGCTGTAGTCTTCGCGAACCGTGCCCCACTGGCGATCGCTTAAATAAGGCCCCCACTTTTTCCAAGCTGCACCTTGCTCATGGATGTCTTGCAGTCTCTGATGTTCAGCCGTCATGGATCGCTCCTTGCTTCCTGTCCCAATGGCCTAGCCACACCTTATTGCTTGGTATTTTAAGCGAGACACCCCCGCAGCCAGCTATTCCATAATGTAGATAGCGCGTCGGAGAATTTGGGGGGTTCTGAGAGAACCTTAGACTCACCACCGGACTAAACTCCGTCTGCTTCGTCATTCGCCTGCTCAAGAGTCCCTAGTGCTTCCTTGAGAATGCATAGGGAATTTGCTGGCGATCGCTCAAAATCGCCAGTATTTCCCCAGAGATCTCCGAAATTCCGCTGTAATATTCGGTAGAAACCCATACTGCCCCCAGCACCGCCATAAGGTCCAATTGCCGTAGAAATTGGGACTTGTGCAGCACGATCGGCTGGGAATACTGAATTATCTAGCTGCATCTATCCGTCTGCACGGACCATGAAACTCATCATTCAACCATAATTATCTGCAAGCGTTCTGCCATTGCCGAAATGCCTCAACTTTCTCATTCATGGGTGGCTGCCTGTCCGAACTCTATGACTCATACCACGGCAGCATCAGGCCCTGGCTTGCTGCTGGTCGATGCGTCGGGGGAGCAATCACCGACCCTAATGCCAGCTCTGCTAGATGGCGGTTTGACTGTCTTTACCGTTGGGTCCATTACCGCCGCATGGGCTTGTATAACCGCGCTGCGGCCACAGTTGGTACTGCTGGTGATACCTTCGGGAAGCGCAACCGGCTATGAGTTTTGCCGCCAACTGCAGCAGATGCCGCAAACTGCCCATATCTCCGTGCTGTTTATTGGGGAAGCTGGGGAAAGAGGCGATCGCCTGCGGGCCTTTGAGGCCGGCGGCGTTGATTTTATCCCCATGCCTTACTGGCCAGAAGAGGTGGTAGCCAGGCTGCGGCTGCATCTGAGATCCGATCAGACACAGTCGCGGGTCAAACCACGGTCAGGTTATTTCGCGGCACCCCATCGATACTCTCCTTTATTGGCCAGCCTACAAAAAACGCTGCATCAGCAGGCACTCAAGCTGAAAGAACAAAATATTCAACTGCAGCGAGAAATTCACGAGCGTCATGAAGTAGAGCAGGAGCTGCGCCATGAAAAACATAAATCTGAGCAACTGCTGCTCAATATTTTGCCGGAAGCGATAGTCACTCAGCTGAAGCAATTTCAGGGTTCTCTGGCCGAGCGTTTTGATGAGGCTACGGTTTTGTTTGCCGACATCGTCAACTTCACACCGCTGGCCGCCCAGTACAGTCCGCTGGAATTGGTGAATCTGCTCAACCAAATTTTTTCGGAATTTGACCGGCTAGCCGAAATCTACGGCTTAGAGAAGATTAAAACTATCGGGGACGCCTACATGGCAGTCGGTGGCGTCCCCGTGCCCCAAGCCAATCATGCGATCGCAGTGGCAGATATGGCCTTGGCCATGCAGGCCACCATTCAAACCTTTAACCGTAACCAGAACATGCCGCTGCAGCTACGCATTGGCATCAACACAGGGTCCGTCGTTGCCGGCGTCATCGGCATCAAAAAATTTAGCTATGACCTTTGGGGCGACACGGTCAACGTGGCCAGCCGCATGGAGTCCCATGGACAACCCAGCAAGATTCAGGTTACTGAAGCGACCTACCATCGTCTGCACCAGCAGTTTCAATTTGCCCCGGCTCAGGATATTGAGATCAAGGGCAAAGGATCGATGAGAACTTACTATTTAACGGGTCGGCTATAGCATTGGGCGGGGCAACCTCGCGATAAACTATTGGGGTTTGCGCGATCGGACACTGGCCGTGGCGGCTGCGTCAACCGGCCTCAGCTCCGAAAACAAAAGATGTTTTATCAGGACTCAGGCAAATTCGCGGTCTCTGAAAGCTGCAATTAGAAAACTCCGCCAATAGCGGTTTTTGCCCGAAAATTCGCCCATCTGTCAGCGACTACTGGCGCCCACAGTTTCCTTGTGTTCAAAATTGGCCCCCTTGCAGGACAACGACATTAAAGTTATGGCAACGTTTTTATTGGAAGTTGGAACTGAAGAGCTCCCCGCCAGTTTTGTGGAAGAAGCGCTGCAGCAGTGGCGCGATCGCATTCCCGAGGAGCTAGATGCCGCCTTTTTGACTCCCGGTGACATTCATTACTACGGCACTCCCCGTCGCCTGGCACTGTTGCTGACTGATCTGCCGGTCAAACAGCCGGACCGCGAAGAAGAGGCGAAGGGGCCGCCATCGCAGGCCGCCTTTCGCGACGGCCAGCCGACCAAAGCGGCTGAAGGATTTGCTCGCTCCAAAAACGTCAGCGTTGAAGAGTTAGAAATTCGTGAGACGGACAAGGGCGCTTTTGTCTTTGTGCAGCATAAAATTCCGGGACGGTCTGCCGCAGAGCTCCTGCAGGAGTGGGTGCCGCAATGGATTTTGAGCCTTGAGGGCAAGCGATTTATGCGCTGGGGCGATGGTGAACTCAAGTTTCCTCGGCCCATCCGCTGGCTCGTGACCCTACTGGATGACCAGCTAATTCCCGTCACGTTGGCAAACGGCTCGGAGCAGTGTGAGAGCGATCGCCTGACCTATGCCCACCGCGTTCTGCATCCTGATACGATTACGCTCCAACGAGCAGAAAATTATGTTACGGCTCTGCGCAATGCCTACGTCGAAGTTGACGTTAACTGCCGCCAGACCCAGATTCGAGTGGCAGTCGAGCAGGCGGCGGCAGCGGTCAAGGGAGTCGCTCGCATTGATGCTGCCTTGCTAAGCGAAGTCGCCAACCTGGTGGAGTGGCCCAACGCCGTCGTCGGTGAGTTCGAGACGGAATTTTTGGAGCTGCCGCCAGAGGTGGCCATTATGGAAATGGAGAGCCATCAGCGCTATTTCCCCGTGCTGCAGCCGGACGATACTGGCCAGCTACTGCCCTATTTTATTACCGTATCGAACGGCGATCCTCAAAAGTCTGAGCTGATTGCCGAGGGCAATGGTCGGGTCATTCGGGCGCGGCTGTCCGACGGTAAATTTTTCTTTGACGCTGACCGCGCTGTCGCCCTTGAAGCCTTTATCGCCAAGCTTGAGACGGTCACTTTCGAAGAACGACTGGGCTCCATGAGGGCAAAAGTAGGGCGCATTGCCGCGATCACGACTTTCATTGCTGCTCAGCTCAATTTAGACAAAACTGCCCGGCAACACCTACAGCGCGCCGCTCTCTTGTGCAAAGCTGATCTGGTCACTCAAATGGTGGGCGAGTTTCCCGAACTGCAGGGAATTATGGGCGAAAAATATGCCCGTCACAGTGGTGAACCCGAGTCCGTCGCCGTCGCCATTTCTGAGCATTATTTGCCGCGTGGGGCCAACGATCAGCTGCCGCAAACGCTGATCGGTCAAGCGCTGGGACTCGCAGATCGGTTGGACACCCTAGTCAGCATTTTCAGTTTAGGTATGCTGCCGACCGGTTCTTCCGACCCCTTTGCCCTCCGCCGTGCCGCTAACGCCATCGTCACGGTTACCTGGGACGCTAATTTAGACATCAATTTGCATGACCTATTGGATCAGGTTGTGGCCGCCTTTGTGGAAAATCCTGACTTAACCCTGGACAGCGCTGAACCCTTGCGATCGCAGCTCCAGGACTTCTTTCTGCAGCGGGTGCAAACCCTGCTGCAGGACGATCTCAAAATTGATTACGACCTGGTAAATGCCGTGCTGGGCGAGAAAGATCCCACTTATACCCAGCGGGCCCTCGAAGACTTGCTGGACGTCCGCGATCGCGCAATCTTTCTCCAATCCACCCGTCAAAATGGCACCTTGGCCAAGATTTACGAGACCGTCAATCGGGCGGCTCGCTTGGCCACTCAAGGCCCACTCGATACCACTGCTCTCGATCCGGCGGTCGCTGTTGATCCCGAGCGTTTTCAGCAGGACTCCGAGCGCGCCTTTTACGCAGCGCTGCAGACTCTACTACCCCTCACGGCAGCCGCCCAGCGCGATCGCAATTATCCGCAACTAATCACGGGGCTCAAAAATGTCGCGCCCGTTGTCAGCCGCTTTTTCGACGGCCCCGACAGCGTCCTCGTGATGGCCGAAGATCCCTCCATTAAGCAAAATCGTTTGAATCTGCTGGGCTTACTGCGCAATCACGCGCGGGTGTTGGCGGACTTTGGGGCGATCGTGAAGGGGTAGCTGGGTGGTTAGGTGGCTGGGTGGCTGGGTAATTGGGCTTAAGGTGAATGGTTTTGAATTTTGTATTTTGGAGCTTGATTCTCGGCGTTCTGCACTCCGTATTTCCGCATTCTGACATTCTGGATTCTGGATTCTGAACTCTATGGCGTTATGGAAAAACAGGCACACGTTATTGGTTTAGGCAAATCGGGAATTGCGGCGGCGCGACTGCTGACGCAGCAGGGCTGGCAGGTGGTGTTAAGCGATCGCAATGCCGCGCCTTTACTGGCGCAGGAAATTCCCAAATTGCAGGCGGATGGCATCACGGTGCAGTTGGAGCACAGCTTTGGCAGCAGCGATTTGGCTAATTTAGTGGTCGTGAGTCCGGGAGTGCCGTGGGATATTCCCGCCCTGGTGGCCGCTCGGGAGCAGGGCCGAGAGGTGATTGGGGAAGCTGAGTTGGCCTGGCGGGCTCTCAGCGATCGCCCCTGGGTCGGCATCACCGGCACAAACGGCAAAACGACGGTCACGGCGCTGACGGCGGCGATTTTTCAGGCAGCAGGACTCGACGCCCCGGCCTGTGGCAATATCGGCCATGCGATCGGTGAGTTGGCCCTGGAATCCGACAGACCCGACTGGATTATTGCGGAACTGAGCAGCTACCAGATTGAAGCGTCCTCAACCCTTGCGCCCCAAATTGGTTTGTGGACGACCTTCACCCCCGATCACCTAGCCCGCCACAAAACCCTAGAAAACTACTTCCAAATTAAGGCTAAACTGCTGCATCAGGCTGAACAGGCCGTGCTTAATGGCGATGATCCCTATCTCCGTCTGCATGCACCGGAGTTGTTTCCCCAGGCTCACTGGACGAGTACCGCCGGACGGACCGCGATCGCGCCGCTGGAGCCTTTGGCCTACATTGAGGCCGGCTGGGTCAAGATTGACGATACGCCCATTGTGGTGGCTGACGCCCTCTCGATGGTGGGCCAGCACAACCAACAAAACCTGCTGTTGTCAGTGGCAGCAGCTCACCTAGCCGGTTTGGCACCCGCCGCGATCGCTCACGGCGTCAAAACGTTTCCCGGTGTGCCTCATCGGCTTGAACGGGTGGTCACTTGGCAGGGCATTGATTTCGTTAACGATAGTAAGGCGACCAACTATGATGCGGCAGCGGTGGGACTGCGGGCGATCGCGGCGCCCGCCATTCTGATCGCCGGCGGCGAAGCAAAGGACGGCGACGATATCGACTGGCTGCAGGAAATTCAGTCCAAAGCCGCCAGCGTCTTGCTAATCGGTAGCGCAGCGGCGCAATTTGCCCAGCGCTTGGACGAAGTTGACTACACGACCTATGAGATTGTGGAAACCCTGGAGCGAGCCGTGCAGCGCAGCATCGAACTTGCTCCACAGCTGAGTGCCTGCGCGGTATTGCTGTCTCCGGCTTGCGCGAGCTTCGACCAGTATCCCAACTTTGAGGTGCGGGGCGACCATTTTCGGCAGCTCTGTCAGGCGACTTTGTTGGTGGATGGGTAGATGCGTAGATGGGTGAATGGGTGGCTGGGTGGCTGGGTGGCTGGGTGGCTGGGTAGAGGGGGCGAAGGTTGTTCGCCCGTATGGGTGTTGGCGGCGCCTGTTCGGAGGGCTTTGGGGTGACAGACGGCAAAGAGCAATAAACTAAGAACCAGGCCTGCACTCCGCAATTCTTATAAATAGGCTTGCAGAACTTCAACAGTTGCGTGTCCGGTGCGTGCCCAACTGAACTGAGCCGCTCGATCGCGGCTGGCATGGCTGAGTTGAAGATACAGCTGGGGATCGCGGATTAGCCGCTGCATGGCCCCGGCGATCGCCGTCGCATCCAGAGGATCCACCAGCAGGGCGGCATCTCCTGTCACCTCCGGGATTGACGCGCGGCTAGAGGCGATTACTGGCGTACCGCAGGCCATTGCTTCCAAAACCGGTAGCCCAAAGCCTTCCCAAAGACTGGGAAAAATCAAAGCCTGGGCCTGATTGAGTAACCTAGGCAACTGGTCGTACGGTACATAATTTAGGAACTTGAGCTGAGAAGTGATGCCCAATGCGGCAGCTTGGTTGCGCAGTGCCGGCGTATAGCGGGGATCATCAGGACCAACTAACCAAAGTTCATATTCACGGCGATGGGGCAGTTGAGCAAAGGCTTGCAGGGCGACTGCACCGTTTTTGTAGGGTGTCTGTCGTCCCAGCAGCAAAAAATAAGGCTGTCGTTCCAGCGACATGGGACGAAAGTGCTCGGCATCGTGAGCCAGCAAAACGGGGGTAATTTTTTGGGCGCTGATGTTGTAGAACCGTACGATGTCTGCCGCCGTTGCCTCGGAGTTGCAGAGAATATGCTCAGCTACTGCTAGAACTCGCGGCACATAATGACGGTGTAGCCAGGTCTGAGCCCGCGACACCATAAATCGCAGCGGGATCAGGTCATGTACCATCACCACAAAGCGCCTATCGCTAAACAGCGGGGCTTCAGTAATTGGAGAAAAGAGCAAATCGCTGCCTGGCGATCGCGCGCCTAGCTGTTGGCAGAGCGCTGGCAGACGCCATTGGGTCCATAACAGTCGCCGTAAATGTCCCTGCAGACCCTGTTCAGCCGTCATATTGGTCGGCACTGCAGTGTAATATTTCAAGCCACTGGCAGGAGTCGCCAAGTATTGAGGCTGTAGCGGAGCCAAATGCGGCAATAGGTTAACAGCATAATTAGTCGTGCCAGTGGGCTGACGCAACAGATAAGCCAGATTTACAAACATTGACGCGATCGCTACTAAGAATCGGATAGCGGCATGCCGAATGCGGAGAACCCAAACCCCAGCGCCTTAAAGGCCTCTGGACAGATTCTTGATGTCCAGGCGAACAGCCTTCGCCCCAACGCTATCTCCAACCTCCACTACTTTATCGCCCGACTTCCTTTTGTTCAGCTACCCCTCTTACTCCTCTCCTTCGGGCGCCGTCTCTTCTTCAGGCACGGTCTCTCCTTCCGGTGCGGTCTCTCCTTCGGGCACGGTCTCTCCTTCAGGCGCAGCGGGAACCGCTCCTTCAGCACCGCAGTAGTTATTGACTTCATTAATGATGGTTGATTCTTCCACCGAGAGCTCTTGAATCTGCTGTACTGCCTGCACGGTCTGCTGCTGTGATTCTTCGATCTTGGCGGGCAAATCGGCCTCAGCCTGCACGTCCTGGACAATGCCCATAGCGTCGCTAGCCTGGTTGAGTGCGGTACTAAAGCCCTCAACCATGGTGATGTAGCGATCGCGATAGCTCACCAGTTGCTCATCGTTAAGTTCAGTCTCTTCGAGCTCAACTGCCAGGGTATCCAAATCACTAACGACGCCGTTAACCGCTTCTACATACTGATCTGCCGCTGTTTTGATGTCATCCAAGCTTTGCACCTGAGCAGCATTAGCACTGAACTGCTGAATGTTACTTTCGAAGGCGGGCATAAAGCCTTGTGCCTGATTGACGATTTCCGCCAGGCGGTTGCATTGGGAAACTTTGGACTCACCACACCCAACCGCCAACAAAGCGATCGCGGCACTGGCTGAAATCACTCCGAGGCGACGGCGAACTATCAACATGAATTTTTCCTCAAATAAAGCAGTCAAGTGAGGCCAGACTAAAGGGGGACAGTATGACCAATGGTTTTGGCTTGGCACATGATACTCCCGATTGCCAAGGACGCTCATACAGATTTGAGCGCTGCCCCAGAGCATACCCGCAACTTCTGGGCAATCCTCTTTTCAATGATGACCGCAGAGTAGATTCACATCTCGGCCATATTAGGTGCTGATTAAATTATTAGTCCCATCCGATAAAAGAGAGCAATAAACCTCAATAGACTGCTGAGAAAGCACAATTGAACCTGCTAGGATCTATGTCCATAGCTAGTCGATGCTGGCGATCGCAATTAAAAAAGTTATTGATTGCTAAGTGCTAGTTCTACCGACTGCTCACCACCTGTCAATTCACATTGCCTTTCATGCCTACCCCAGCAGAGTTTTTAGAAGCGACAAAATATTTCGGCTTGGCCACCCTCACAATGGCGGGCATTACGCTATTTGCATTCGTGCTGAATTGGGGATTCCGCTTTAGATTGGTAGGCATCACCAGCTTTATCGGCGTGTTGACAGCAGGCATGTTTGGCCTTAGTTTCGAGCCTTTCACGACGACGGTTGTGCCGGGCTCAGTACCTTACAACACGGTCTACGATTCTGGTGCGGCTCAGATTGTCATCAAAGTGCCAGATACCATCACCCCAACTGAGCTGCAGGCAACTCTGCAGCAGGCCGCCGAAAATTTACTGAAACCTAGCCGTTTGGCCAGCATGGGAATTGTTCCGACTATCCGGGCACGCACTATTGTGCACGAACCAGGCGGGATTTCTAGACTGGTGTACCTGGGACAAGTGCAGCCCTCGAAATCGGCACAGACGGACACTCCGTTAGCAATTGAAGTTTTCGATCAAGCTTTTGATACGCTTTCCCAGGCTACTGCGCTCAAGGTTACTGATCCCACTGCCTGACAATTGAATGAATTAAACCATATGACTACAACTACTTTTCCACCTTTGATGGTGGCTCCCGCACAAGTGCAACGAGGAGCTGGAATTTTGCCTGAATCGGGCAGGGCGATCGCTGCTTTGGGACGGCGACCGTTGATCATTGGAGGAGCCCAAGCCTTAACCCAAGCGTCTTCCCTACTGAATCCGGCCTTGGCTAATACAACGGCTGGCACAGCAGCCCCCATCGCTGATTGTAGTGAAGGCATTCTGGCGCGACTGCATCGCGATCGCGAGCGGCACCAAGCCGACGTTATCATTGGCGTGGGCGGGGGCAAGGTCATGGATGCAGCGAAGCTAGTGGCTTATCAGGCCGGCCTGCCGGTCGTGACAATTCCCTCCTCAGCGGCCACCTGTGCTGCTTGGACAGCGCTTTCCAACGTCTATTCCGACAGCGGGGCTTTTCTTTATGACGTCGCTCTAGATCGCTGTCCTGATTTATTAATTTTGGATTATGACCTAGTGGCCACGGCTCCTCAGCGGACGCTCATTGCGGGGATCGGTGATGCCCTGGCGAAATGGTACGAGGGTTCAGTCAGCAGCGGTAATTCCGCTCAAACTCTGGTGATTGCGGCTGTTCAGCAGGCCCGAGTGCTGCGAGATCTGCTGCTGCAAAAGACGCCCGCCGCCTTAGCCGAACCGGGAGGTGAAGCGTGGCGCGAAGTGGTTGATGCTTGCGTTCTGCTAGCCGGCGTCATGGGCGGACTGGGAGGAGCGCAGTGTCGTACGGTGGCGGCCCATGCCGTCCACAATGGCCTAACTCATTTGACCGCTAGTCATGGTGTCTTACACGGCGAGAAAGTCGCCTACGGAATTTTGGTGCAGTTGCGTCTGGAGGAAATGGCGCAGCAGTCGTCTTTAGCCTACGCGGCTCGTCAGCAGCTAATCCAGTTTTATGACGCGACCGGCCTGCCCAAAACCCTGGCCGACATGGGCCTAGGAGATATGCCGATCAGTGAACTGCAGCGAGCGGCAACAATTGCTTGCCAACCTAGTTCAGACATTCATCACCTGCCCTTTAGCGTCACTCCAGAAGCGCTAATGGCAGCATTAGTCAGTCCAACCGCGATTGAGATGAAGGCGAAATCATCGGCTTCAACAGCGCGCTCGGCGATCGCGACTGCTGCTCAAACCTAAAACTATCCGTCTTGATGAAGAGATGACATCAGCCTAGCTGATAAACTTTTCACATTTGGCGCTTCAATGCGGCATTGATTTTAGAAGAGGAATAGCAGGCATGAATCTGGATTGGCTGCAACCAGCGGAGCGGGTTCGCCGCCTGCCGCCCTATGTGTTTGCTCGATTAGACGAACTTAAGGCCAATGCCCGAGAACGGGGATTGGACCTGATTGATCTGGGGATGGGCAATCCCGATGGACCGACTCCTCAGCCCGTTGTTGAGGCGGCCCAAGCGGCTATCCGAGACAGCGCTAATCATGGTTATCCGCCCTTCGAAGGCACCGGCAGTTTCCGAGAAGCGATTACCCGCTGGTATCATCGCCGCTATGGCGTTAGTCTTGATGCGAACGGTGAGGCGCTGCCGCTGTTGGGCTCCAAAGAAGGACTAGCCCACTTGGCTATGACCTATATCAATCCCGGCGATACGGTTTTGGTGCCGACACCGGCCTATCCGGCTCATTTTCGTGGCCCAGCGATCGCCGACGGTAACATCTATGATCTGCCGCTGACCATGGCCAACAACTGGCTCATCGACATCGACAGCATTCCCGAAGCCGTGGCCCGCGATGCCAAAGTGCTGTTCTTCAACTATCCCAACAATCCCACCGCCGCCACCGCGCCGCGCGAATTTTTTGAGGAAATTGTAGCCTTCGCTCGCCACTATGAAATTATGCTGGTGCATGATTTGTGCTACGCCGAACTCGCCTTTGACAATTACCAACCCACTAGCCTGTTGGAAATTCCAGGTGCTAAAGATATCGGCGTTGAGTTCCATACATTATCGAAGACTTACAACATGGCCGGCTGGCGCGTGGGATTTGTCGTTGGCAACCGCGACATTATTCAAGGTCTGCGGACGCTTAAAACCAATCTTGACTACGGTATTTTTTCTGCCCTGCAAAAAGCCGCAGAAACTGCTCTGCAACTGCCTGACCAATATTTAGAGGCGGTTCAGACACGGTATCGCACCCGCCGCGACTTCTTGATTAAAGAGTTTGCCTCGCTCGGCTGGCAGGTCGCCAAAACTCGCGCCACCATGTACCTCTGGGTTGCTTGCCCGCCCGGCATCTCTTCCACGGAATTTGCCCTTTCAGTACTAGAGCAAACGGGAGTAGTTTTTACTCCAGGAAATGCTTTTGGTAAGGGCGGCGAAGGCTATTTCCGCGTCAGCTTGATTGCCGATTGCGATCGCCTTGGCGAAGCCATGAACCGACTACGGCAAGCGAACATTTGCTTTGAACCAATGGCCGCACAAGTTTAGGAATGGGTAAGTTTCAAGTTCTCAGTTTTGAGTTTTGAGTTGTTTACCTGTCGATGAGTTCGAAACTCTAAAGCCATACTTTAATGACTGCCCGCTGCTCTGCTAACGCCCAGGCAGAAACTACGTTCATCCGGCCAAATTCCTACACCGGTTCTTCTAAGA
This sequence comes from Cyanobacteria bacterium P01_C01_bin.120, assembly GCA_039027715.1. Classification (GTDB taxonomy): domain Bacteria; phylum Cyanobacteriota; class Cyanobacteriia; order Phormidesmidales; family Phormidesmidaceae; genus Halomicronema. The sequence goes on along the minus strand of JBCCJU010000010.1, from coordinate 27,150 downwards.
CACGACCACAGATTTACCGCCCTGCCACCCTCTCACCCTGCCACCCCATCACCCCATCATCCCGCCACCTCACCCCGCCATCTACCTACCGTAGACACCGACTTTCACCCGACCCAATTCCCGAAACCAAAGGCATTCCAGTATAGTGAACGTTAGCTACTGTAAATTGAACCTTCATGCTGCACTGTCTTATCAAATCGCTCTATACAACCGTGCTGACGGTTGTCATTCTAGTTAGCGCCCTTGTTTTTACTGCACCCGCTTTGGCAACTGGTGCCTATCAGATGCCGCCCTTATCAGAAAGCACCTGGGTCGTGGACGATGCTGAACTGATTAGTCGGATCAATGAAAGTAAAATTACTGAGCGCTTACAAGAATTGGCTCAAGCCACAGGCAACGAAGTCCGCTTTGTCACCATTCATCGACTTGACTATGGCGAAACGACTGCCAGTTTTGCGGATGCCTTGATGGAAAAATGGTTTCCTGAGCCAGAAAGCCGCACTAATCAAACGCTGCTGGTGCTGGACGAGGTAACCAATAACGCCGCCCTGAAAGTTGGTGACGCCTCAGCGGAACGGCTAGATCAGGACATTGTCACTAGCGTGATTGATGAAACCATTGCAATTCCTTTGCGCAATGGCAATAAGTATAATCAGGCCCTTCTGACAGCTAGCGATCGCCTTGTGGCAGTACTTTCCGGCCAGGCCGATCCGGGTCCTCCCGCTGAGGCTACCTCCTTTGAGCGCAAAAGTACTTTTGCCTCCGTTGAAGAGACTGAAGAAAATCGCAGCAATGCCACCATCATCGTCGTTGGTTTCCTCATTGCAGCAACCGTAATTCCCATGGCTACCTATTATCTCTATCAGTCCATTGGCGGTTAGGACTCTCAAACTTTTAGGACTTACGCATCACCCCCTGATGTCTGCCAATTCTGGAAGATGTTGAATTCCATCATCCTCAGAATTAGAGACTGGGAGGTCAAAAGCCGATTCACTGCGTAAGTCTTAGCTCTAAAATTTCCTGTGGATAACTATGTAAGGCTGCCGAATGAAACCATATGAACCGTATCGAAGAAGCGCAAATTAGCGCTCTGTTGTGGTTTAGGTGAGCTCGCAGTTTTTATTTGTTGGCCGAGAGTAGAGGCCGTCAATTGCGCTGACGCCTCATCGCTCTCTTGTCGCCGCAAAACCATAGACCGCATTGTCAGGCTTGAATGTCACTACCATGGTCCATCCTGCTTCCTTCTCCTCCCTGGTTATCAAATCGGCTCAGCCTACCGATGTGGAAGCGATTCATCGCCTCATTCTGGCGCTAGCGGAATATGAAAAGTTGGCCCATGAAGTGACGGGCAGCATAGATGATTTGACGGCACATCTATTTGGCGATCGCCCCTACGCTGAAGCCCTGGTTGCCCGAGTCGATGACGCTGCAGTCGGCTTTGCGCTGTTTTTTCACAACTACTCCACCTTTTTAATGAAGCCAGGAATTTATCTGGAGGACTTGTTTGTGCTGCCCGACCATCGCGGTCAGGGCATTGGCAAAGCCTTGCTGCAGTATTTGGGAAAGCTAGCGGTTGACCGAGGCTGTGGCCGTTTGGAATGGAACGTCCTGGATTGGAACAGCCCAGCGATCGCCTTTTATGAACGTATGGGAGCCGAAATCAAGCCTGAGTGGCAGCTCTGCCGTGTCGCAGGTGAGGCTCTACAAGATCTAGCTCAGTGCGAGTAAAAAGACCTGGTGAGATTCTCGGCGAAGGAGTGGCAGGGTAAGAGGAGACTGTGACAAGCACTATACTCGACGATATTGGGAATACATAATCAACGGGTATGATTGTCGAGCCGTGAGCAGGCGAGTCGGATAAAGAGGCTCGATATGGACTCAGGAAATCAATACCTAAGAGCGTCAAATGCATTGCCCTTACGAAAGTTAATGAAGGCAAAAAATATCAAAGATTTTCAATGACCGTCCTGGAGGTATCGATCAATCGAATTCTTTAGCTCACTTCAATAAAGTCGTCTTTAAAAAAACGTCCAGGATTAATATTTGGCGCAGACTACGACGGGCATTGTTGCATTTCTTCCGGATTACCAGCATCCACGATGGGTCGTTTCAGCCACAACAAATCATCGAGAAAATAAGCCAAAGTTGACCTCTAGAAGATTTCTTCGACGTCCCGTGAATTTCCTATTCGCATGGATAAGCATCTTACCAAGCTCAGCAAATTTCTTAGCCTGATTCTCCGCCACAAGCCGCAAGTAATTGGGCTCAAGCTGGATGCCAACGGTTGGGCGGATGTTAATGAACTGGTTGATTTGGTTAACCTGCACGGCATATCCATTTCGCATCCGCTTTTAGATCTGATTGTTAGCAGCAATGACAAAGAACAGTTTACTTACAATAGCGATCGCACCAAAATCAGAGCTCAGCAGGGGCACTCTCTCGATGTTGATTTAGGATTGATACCTCAGCCACCGCCCCAAAAACTATTTCACGGTACGGCGACCCGCTTTTTATCCTCAATTCAAGAACAGGGGTTGCTGCCTGGCACTCGACAGCACGTTCATTTGGCAGTCAAAGAAGTTGATGCCATTAAAGTTGGGCAGCGCCACGGGCAATCCGTCGTGCTGACGGTGAAAGCGGCTGAAATGAACCAGGCTGGCCATCATTTTTACTGCTCTGACAATGGCGTTTGGCTAACTGCCACCGTCCCTCCCGAATACATCCGTTTCCCTTCTAAACTCCATCGCCCTTAAGTCGTCAGGACTTATGCAGTAAAAGCCGCTATTTCGCCGGAAATAGCCAAATCTGCGACATTTCTTGTCCAGCCCGCCTGCCAATCCGCAATTCTCATTGAATCTCTTGAATTTGAGCGGATAGTCCTGCCTGCAACAGCTGATTTAATCGAGCCTGGGCCTCTTCGCGGGTCGGATAAGCCCCTGCCTGCATGTAGACCTGCCCCTGCAATCGAGTCCGAAAGGCATCGGGTACCTGAATTCGCACAGCGTCTTGTGTAGCGGTATCAGGCGCCATCACCAAAACCTTGTAATTAAGCCCCAAAGAGGCCGCTAGAGATGGCGGTGGTGGTGGACCATCATTGGGCAATGTAGCTGCTGCTCCAGCGGTAAATAACTCTGGTACGCTGCCGCCGTTGCCCATGGGAATCGTTTGATTAGGAACAGCTAGACGTGAGTCATTTAAGGTCGTAGCCTCTTCCTCGGTGACAGGCCCTGCTTCAGCGACAGGAGCTACCTCGGCAACGGGTACGGCGGGCAGCTGCTCCCCTGACTCCAAGGCCTGGGCTAAGTCGCGCGTTAAGTCCTCTGACGTGGATTGCGACCCATCCGGTTTAGCGTTCATCGTTGTGGATGGAGGAATTACTGGAATTTCAATTGCTTCAGAAAATTCCGTCTCAGTTGCCGACAGTTCAGTATCTGCAGGAGCAGGCAAGGACGCCAACAGTTCTTCGGGTGCGGCTGACTCGGCGTAATCAGCCGCTTCGTCGGAGGGCGCCAGTGCAGCAGATGTTTCAGGGGCAAAACCGATCGCCCGCGCGGCCTCAACAATGGGCAACAGATCAACCTCTTCCAATGCGGCCACGGCGGTCACTGTTGGGACAAAACTAATATCGACTGCTTCTACGGCCAGAACCGTAGCTGTCATCTGACGGCTGAGGCGATTGCCAAAGTTCGCTCTCGATAGAGAACGATAGCTTAGAGTTTCTGGCGCCGCTGCGATCGCCTCAGCCGAGCTGTCTTCTGTTTCCAGTCTCGGCGATGAAGCCGCTGCCGCTGCAATGGGAGGCGGGCCCAACACCGCATCAGTGTTTGCTGGCGCCACTGCAGCGTTATCAGCCGAAGACTCCGTCGTCATATTTGCCGTGGTCATGGGTGGTGCTGCTAATGCCGGAATAGCGGTCAATTCCGCTGGAGCCGGAAGCGCATCTGACGGCGGTGATTGCTCAGTGCTGGCGGCGATCGCAGTCGCGTCGCTGGCAGCCGTCAACTCCGGTACGGCTGTGGCTGTCGCTATTTCCGCAGCCGACTCGGCATTAGGGGGCTCAACGTCAGTACTCGCAGCGTTGACTGCCGGCGGCGGCGGTTGTGTGGCTCCTGGTGGCCCTAAGTTAGCCGTAGCTGTCCAGGCACCATAATCCAAAATCCTGTCTTGGCGATTATGAGCAATCTCATTGCCCTGCAGAGTAGGACGAGCCCCAGCGTGAATAATCAGTCCGCTACGATTGCTTGAAACACGATTTTCCCTAATCTGCGGGGATGAATCAGGGGCGACCATAATGCCCGTCCCCGTATTTTCAAAAATATTTCCCTCTACCAAAGCGTTTGATGGCCCGGCAATCACTAATCCAGCTCGACCATTTTCGGCAAAGTAGTTACCTCGGATGACCGGTGCACCGTCTCCAGCCACATAGACGCCATTAGCCCCATTCTGATAAAACGCACTGTCCTGTACCACTGGGCTGCCGGCTTCAATCCACAGGCCATTGCCTTCAGGATGGGTATTGGAGATGGTGACATTGGCGATGCCCCCATTGCCTGCCCCCAGTACCGTTACGTTCTGCATCCCAGTGGACTCGCTGTAGTAACTGCCGTTACCCAGAATCACCACATCAGCGACATTCGGCCCTGCCATACCCTGAATCGTCACCAGAGAGGGCAACTGCAGCGGAAATGTTTCACCACTTTCGGCGCTGTAAGTGCCCTGAGCTAACAAGATAATGGTGCTAGGTTCGGCCTGACGCAGGGCTTGGGTAATGGTTTTGTAAGGTCGTAGTTGGCTGCCATCACCGTCAGCATCATTACCAGAAGCTGCATTGACGTGAATCACGACGTAATCCTCTGGTGCCATGGCAATTTGAGCGATCGCATCCACCCCATCGTGGCCAGTTACGTCGTCAACAGTCACCGCCCAAATGCTGGCTGCAGACACAGCTTCCCAGAGCAGTATGCTGACTAGACCGATTGCAGGCCATATTGCTTGGAGACCTGTCATCACTACATTTCCTCATTCATCCCAGTGATGCGACCTTGTGATAACGCATCGTCAAGCAGAGCGATCGCCAACTTTACAAAAGTTAGCCCAAATGCAGCGTCAGAGACTTCTTTATGCCACCACATCAAGGGTAGTATTTGACCCGTTAGATAAATCGTCAAAATCGCTGAGGTTGTACGGGTAGCTGCTAGTGAATCTTGAATAGGGAATATATGATACGCGGTTCTATTCTTACAGTGCTTTCCATTAGGCTGTCCCTAGGTTGTCTTTGAGGTGGAGCGATTCAGTAGTAGTCTCTAAAATGACGAAATCCTGATGCTGTATTTCTGAAACTAAGGAACGAAATGGTCTACAGTCATTGTGCTCATGTAAATTGAGTGTCTTTAATTTAGCCAGAAAACGCTGTAGGCCCTGACTACATCCACAACTTGTCTCGGAGTATGGGTATCATCAGAACACGTAAATCTTTTGGCAGTCTCGGGCAGGTGTTTAAGAATTGGCGTAAGATGCCCGGTGTTCATTTACTGCGCTCAAAGCCTGCAGCGCTGATCATTCAAACTGCGCTCAAATGGCAACGCGACGATTGTCTGGAAATGGGCGCAGCACTGTCTTACTATGCGCTGTTTTCGCTGTTTCCGACGGTACTGATCGTCTTGAGTATCGTAGGTGCTTTTATTGGGCCAGAGAGCGGGGCAGCTGAACAAATCTTACTGTTTGCTCGCAGCAGTCTGCCGCCAGAGGCATATTCGTTAGTTGACAACACTCTAAGTCAACTCAATCGCAACAGCTTAGAAGCGGGAATTATTAGCTTCTTGATTCTTTGTTTTACGGCTAGTGGCGTATTCGGTGCGTTGACGCGATCGCTAAATAAAATCTGGCAGGTTGATCTCGAAAAGAAACATCAAACTGGAGTGAAATCGGCAGCTAAAACATTTATGAGAAATCGCTTTCTAGCGTTCATGCTTGTCTTCAGCACGTCAGCCATTATTTTTATATCGCTGATTTCAAAAATTGTCATTGAAATCATTATTGAAATTGTTCAGAACTTAGATAATGCCCTAGCGCTCTTTCAAATTGACGATTTATTAGTGCTTAAAGCCTTACAGACTGGTACTTCGTATTTAGGCATTTCTGTCGTTATTATGGTGCTATTTCGAGTACTGCCAAATACACGCATCTGCTGGGGAGATGTCTTTTTAGGGGCGCTTACAACGTCTGGCCTATTTATGTTGCTGCAGCATGTGGCTAGTAACAGCATTGTGCAATTTGGCGAGCAATTTCTCTCTTATGGAGCAGTCGGCAGCGTAATGATTTTGATGCTGTGGATTTTCCTGAGCTGCCAGGTCTTCTTTTTAGGCTGCGAATTGACCTACGTTTATACTTATTTGTTCGGTAGCCGCAGCGGCATTTTTTCAACCACCACAAACGTACAAATTACCTCCGAACGAGACTTCTCTTGATTTGCGATCGTCATTGGCGATACTGATTCAATCTCTCGAACCTCTGTCGTACCAATCACCTCTCTACCGGAAGCGCAATAACTAGACGGCAAGCCTTCTAAAAGATGGGCTAAATAGACTCTATAAAATCGGATACCTCAACTATTGATACTGTTGCCCATTTATCCAGCCGTCCACTAGCGCGACACAAAGCATTTCAGAAAAAAAACCGATGACCCTAGCTGCATTCGACTCACTAAGCGAGAAGGCTAACACGCAGCAAATCTTAAGAATTATAAAAGTAGAGTTTTTCGTATCTTTTGATACAGAATTTTCGTTATCCTTGAAAAGTATAAGAATTTCGCTTGAATCTCATTTTGCTTTCGGAGGTATTTTTCTATGTCTGCAACTGAACAAGCTCGCGCGCTCATGCAGCGCCATCATCACAGCATTAAGCAGCGGCAGCAGTCGCTATTGGGTCGAGTTAGCTCGGAAGTAGGAATGCCCGCTGAGTCGGCTGGCCACTGGAGCACAATTCAGGGCAAGCCGACTGCCCGGACTCGTCAAGACTATGCCCGCAGCGGCTCAGCCCTGAGCTAAGGGTCTGTCACCATTCAACAGTGAACTCTGGCCCTAAGGCCGAGTCTCTACCCGATTTTGCAGCCCGGACGCGATCATGCCTATCTCTAAGGCGTTTTGGCTTTCGCCTAGGTTGCGCCGAAAATATCGAGGCTGAAATATCTCCAGCATCGACTGTTATCGTGAACAATCCTTCACTCAGCTCTTAACCGGGCTGAGTTTTTTCTTTGTTGGACCAAAGCGATCGCCAACTCAATGGCCGCAATCATGCTGTCTGGCCGAGCTTTTCCCTGACCCGCGATATCGAAAGCGGTACCGTGATCGGGTGAGGTGCGCACAAAAGGCAGGCCGATGGTGGTGTTCACGGCCCGATCAAACGCCAGTAGCTTCACCGGAATTAATCCCTGGTCATGATAGAGCGCCAAATAGGCATCAAAGGGACTAGCTTGGGGATCGGTGTGCCAAGCCTGTCCGGCACTGACCCACATCGTATCTGGCGGAATCAGCCCCGTCAGTTGCGCCTGTGGATATTGCCTGCGAGCCGCCGCTAGCCATTCCAATAGCCACTCCGTTTCCTCGCTGCCAAGCTTTCCCGCCTCGCCACTGTGGGGATTCAATCCCGCGATCGCAATATGTGGAGCACTCAAACCAAAATCCTGCTGTAGGCAATCGATTAACAGATTCAGCTTGCGATCCATCACCGCTGGCGTGAGTGCAGATGAGACTTGACTGAGGGGAATGTGCGTTGTTGCCAATAAACAACACAGAGGCCAACCCGTGTGGGGCGATCGCGCCGCAAACATCATGCCGAATTGCGGCGTTCCAGCTCGTTCAGCCAGTACTTCCGTTTGACCGGGATAGATATGGCCTGCAGCATGCCACCAAGATTTGGCAATCGGAGCCGTAACCACAGCATCAAATTCCCCCGACAAAGCTCCGCTGATGGCCTGATTTAGCCAGACAAAGCCCGCGTGGCCGGTTGCTGCACTAGGCTTACCAGGCGAACTCATCTCCAGGCCAAAAATTGTCTCATCCGCCTCTACTAAACGTACTGTTTCCAAATTCAAGGCAGTAGCCGTAGTATCTAATGATGTCAGCGCTCTTTCAAGACAAGCTAAATGGCCTACCAACGTAATTTGAGCAGCGGCTTGAAGGGTCGGATTAGCGATCGCTTTTAGCACAATCTCTGGTCCGATTCCTGCTGGATCGCCGATGGGAATCGCCAGGCGCGGACGCTGCTCCTCAGAAATCGTCGGATCGATAGATTGACTTGATCTCGTTGATTGAGTTAAGTCTATTGGTATAAAGCTTGGCATAAAGATTCCGTTAAATAGTTTAGAACGGTTTCACCGTAGGCGTTTTAACGATCTAGGCAGTTTCTTTCTAGAAAAGTAAAACGGTATTTTGTTGAAGGGGTGTTTGTGAGGTAAATCAATTGTTACGATACTCTTAAGAATGATTAGCATTAAGGATTGCAAGCGTTATGGGCCGTGTAGGGGTATTGTTGTTGAACTTGGGTGGGCCAGAGCAACTAGAGGACGTACGTCCTTTTTTGTTCAACCTGTTTGCCGATCCCGAAATCATTCGGCTGCCGGTACCGTGGTTACAAAAGCCTCTGGCCTGGCTGATTTCCAATAGTCGCGCTAAGCAATCACAGCAAAACTACAGTCAAATTGGCGGTGGTTCCCCTTTACGACGCATCACCGAGCAGCAAGCAGAGGCACTGCAGCACAGTTTGGAAAAGGCTGGGCAGCCCGCCGACATGTACATTGGCATGCGGTATTGGTATCCTTTTACGGAAGAAGCGATCGCTCGTATCAAGCGCGATCGCATTGAAGAACTGGTAATTTTGCCTCTGTATCCTCAATATTCCATCAGCACCAGCGGCTCTAGCTTCCGTTTGCTGCAAAAGCTATGGAAAGACGATCCCTCCTTAAACCGAATTCGCTACACCGTAATCTCTTCTTGGTATGCTCGTCCTGGTTATGTTAACGCGATGGCCGAACTCATTGCGAGCGAACTAGATCAGCTTCCCGATCCCAGCCAAGGCCACATATTTTTTAGTGCCCATGGGGTACCTATCAGCTACGTAGAAGAAGCCGGTGATCCCTATCAGCGGCAAATTGAGCACTGCGTTGAACTCATCATGCAGGCGCTGAATCGTCCCAATCGCCATACGCTGGCCTATCAGAGCCGGGTAGGGCCGATTGAGTGGCTACAGCCTTACACCGAAGATGCGATCGAAGAATTAGCGGAACAGGGAGAGAATGTTCTTGTCGTTGTGCCGATTAGCTTTGTTTCTGAGCATATCGAGACGCTGCAAGAAATTGATATGGAATATCGTGAGGTGGCGGAGGATGCGGGCATTGAGACCTTTCGCCGCGTTCCTGCACTCAATACTCACCCCGGCTTTATCGATGATTTGGCCAAAATGGTCGTGGAATCGCTGCAGGCACCCCGTCGCTTATTCTCCGACGTAGTCGAAACGGACAGAAGAGTCAAAATTTATCCGCAAGAGCGATCGGCTTGGGGCCTGACGCCGGTGGCCGAAGTCTGGAACGGGCGTTTAGCGATGGTTGGCTTTTTGGCTCTAATGGTTGAATTACTTAGCGGCCATGGGCCTCTGCATCTCGTCGGCCTGCTTTAAAGACACCTTTGCTTTCATAATAAGTTCGAACGCTTTCACGAAAGACCAGCGTCATTTAGCGGCTAATGCCTGATGCTAAATCAGTTTGGCGGACTTCAGCTTTGACTATTGATGACAATGTTGATGAAGTTGGGGCAGGCTAGGAAACTTAACCGTGAGCTATCTACTCGGTATGGAGCTATTTAAAGCTAAAAATTTAGACGCCACTGTACCGCTTTCCTTAGCTTGTGGAAGTGCTGGAAACTTCTACAGAAAGGTCGGCTTCAGCAGTGGCTGATTCCGCCTCCGTCATGCGAATAATGTCTTGCCGTGGATCAACGTGAGTGATTCTAATCTGCAATCGCTCGCCTAGTTCGACTTTACGGTCGAAGCGCATAGGCAACTCTAAGCCTAAGTCTTCGAATATCACCAATCCAAGGCGATCGCCTTCACGCAACCAGCGCAGCAGCATCACCGACCAAACGCAATCATGACCGTGACGTCGCAGATACTCTAGTGCCCAGTACCGTTTGGTCTGACGCTCAACCAAAACCGCTTCATAGGCGCCGGAACTGACCCCTTGAGTTAGCTCTGTAATTTCATCAGACGAGAAAGGTAGCGGCTCTCCTCGCAGATGAGCTTTGATCTGATAATGGGCCAGCAAATCAGTGTAGCGACGAATGGGTGACGTCACCTGACTGTACCCTTCTAGCCCCAGCGTAGCGTGACGAGCTGGCGTGGTGCCCATTTCACTACGGGGCATACAGCGTCGAATCGCTGAATAGCGTACCAGGGCAGACGGTAACTGCATCAGTTCTTCTTCGGGCGGCAGTTCCGGCTGCGGCTGACTGCGGAAAGGCATCGCCAAGCTGTGGTCTTGACCATAGCGAGCAGCAATCTCCCCGGTCAAGATCATCATTTCAGCCACTAATTCGCGGGCAGCAGAATCATCCAAAACCTTGATTTCAATCGACTTATGGGCCTCGTCAGGAGAAACGCGAATCGAGGTTTCAGGCATGTGTATATTGATCGCTCCCTGCTGGGCTCGCCAAGCTTCACGCACTTTTGCCCAGCGGGCAATCGCTAGCAGCTCTGGCTCCGCCTGCACGCCCAGATCCAACATTTCATCAACGTCTTCGTAAGTAAGCCGGTAAGTTGGTTTGACTAAGCTGGCGGCAATCTGATAGTCAGCGATCGCTCCTTCATCAGTCAACACCACCCCAAAACTCAGCGCACAGTGTACTTCTCCCTGCACCAAGCTCATGGGGCCTGTCGCCAGTTCCAACGGAAACATTGGCACCATTCCCGTCGGCAAATAAACCGTTGTGCAGCGGCGACGGGCCTCCAGATCAAGATTGTCACCGGGCAGCAACCAACGGGTAGGATCCGCGATGTGAATCCACAGCCGCTGACGACCGTCAGGCAGCGCTTCCAGGCTCAACGCGTCATCAATTTCGCGAGTGCTCTCGTCGTCAATGGTGTAGGTTTTCAGACTCGTCAAATCAAGCCGATTGACATCGGCATCTGGCGGTGGATTGCTCAAGCAATGCTGCGCCATGGTAAGAAGAGCCTCTGAAAAGTCCACTGGAATTTGCCGCCGCAGCAGCTCTAAGTTCTCATGCGTCTGCCAGATGCCCAGCTCTATTAGCAGGTTGAAGGCTGCTTCCTGATTGGAACCTTTACCTAGAACTGACAATATTTCTTGGGCTGCAGCCTTCTGGTTCGACTCATCACCCCATAAAGCTAGCTTTTCAATAATTTCCAAGCGGGGCCGATCGCTCTTCTGCCATTCTACTGACTCTCCCGCCAGACGTTGCTGCACCCGCGACAGAAATCCTTCCCATTCGGCTTTGCGTTCAGCTTCCCTGGCGATTTGATGCAGCAACTCTTGCACCTGATTGGCTGGACGCGGCTCGTAGCGATCGCCTTTTTGCTTGAAATAAATCTTGTCTGCCGCCAGCATGCGATGGGCGGCATAACAAAAAGCCGCTCCCTGATCAGAGAACAGCAGCAATGCTAAAGCCGTCGGATCAACCGACTCTCCGGTTTCCGTTAATAGCTCCCAAGCTACCGGCAAGTTTTCAGGATCAATGTAGCTTCGCGCTTCTGCTTCTAAGTCATCCAGGCCTTCAGACTCAAACGTTCCGTCAGAAAATTGAAACGTAAACGCACGGGGATGGACCGTGTGGGGTTGTCGCTGATGATCCAGAACAATCCAGTTTTTCTTACCTTCAGGCCGCTCCAAAACACCCAGACGAGGACTCCCTTTAACCTGGAATTCTACGAGTGTCCCCTTATTCACAGTCCCGATAGTCCTTGTAAGGTTGACGACCGATCAAATATAGCGACGACTTAAGGCGATCGCGCTTAGCCTTCAGTGTTGACGTATGGCAACAGGGCCAACATACGGGCTCGCTTAATAGCAGTAGTCAGCGCCCGCTGCTGTTGTGCTGTCAAGCCAGAAATTCGACGGGGCAAAATTTTGCCGCGCTCAGTAATAAATTTGCGGAGCAAATCAACATCCTTATAATCGATAGCGTCTCCAGGCTTGATGGGAGACAGGCGACGACGGAAATATGCCATTGAAAATTTACCTCTTTATCCTTGCCAATAGAATTATTTGTTTCGGAATCACTTAATTTCTTTGTGTGTCGTATGCCGATTACAGTTCGGGCAGAACTTTTTCAGCTCAATGCGACTGGGTGTATTACGACGATTTTTTTCAGTGGTGTATCGAGAAACTCCGTTTGAGCGCTTATTTACATTACTGCGGCACTCAGTACATTCAAGGGTAATTACGAGACGAACGCCTTTAGCCATGACAAATTAGACCAGCATTTAATAATGAGAGACACGATCTCTTATTATTTCACGGCATTCTTAATTCTGCAAACCATTTTTTACAATACTAGGCGATTGAAATTTCCTGACAGATACTTATACCAATGTACTAATGTCCGGAGAAACTACTTAATTTTTTATTGGACGATGGCTTAGGGAATAAGTAATACCACTAATCATTCCTAGAAACCCGATTCCCAAAAGCCCTGCTAGGGGATTGCCGCCAATTCCTGTAACCCACTCGGATACCTGCTGGGTGGAAATAATTAGATCATTAGCGTCCACTTGATAGTAAGCAAACACCAATCCTCCATGCAGCCCCGCTGCGGGACCAAGTGCTGTGACTGTTTTTTTCCGGCCATATCTTTTCAAAGGAATGTGGCGAGCCCAGACCAGTGCCATGCCCAAGAGCACTAGGCCCACGAACTGAGGCCAAGTTGCGAAAACAACATCTAATGGGCGTAAAAAGTGAGCGATCGCAAAGATTACAGCATTGGCCCAAAGCGCGGTCATTGCTGAATAGGTTTTTTCTAATTCGTAAAGCAGCCAGCCGCGAAAAATGAGCTCTTCCGCGAACCCAACTCCGAAACCGACCAGCAAACCTTCCAAGAAGAAACGACGGCTGATATCTGCTGACCGTGCCCAGGCTCCCCACCCGAGGGCAAGCTGCAGACCGTAGAGCAAAGTAACGCCTAGCACTCCTGCCAAAAACGCTATGCTCCAGCTACGCCACCAGGTGCTGCCACTGCTCAACCCCAGGGTTTGCCAAGGCTGCCGACAGCGATGGACTTGGTGCATCCATCTTGGCAGGCACAAAATGAATAGGCCAAACAGAGAAAGTGGTGCCCAAATTACGGTCTGTCCATTAGTTGCTGAGTATTCCCAGAGGTACAGAGGTACCGATAACGGCGCCGAAATCAGCGTTACTCCTAAAAGCATCACCAGAATTCTGATACCGACAGGAGAATGTCGCAGCGATCGACACAACCGTTTCAAACTTGCTTCCAACCTTACTCTTCTGGCTCAATCGAACTCGTTAAGCCTTTGCCTTTCAAGCCTTCGCAATAAAATTCAGCATGTTCTTGAGCACAAATGATGACCACCGCCACTTCTGCAACGTGAGCCTGCATCATAATGTTGACTGCTTGAGGCATCGATAGACTTGGCACTACTTTCATCAACGATTCCACCACGTACTCCATGGAATTGAAATCGTCATTATGCAACAGGACCCGATAACGCGGAGCAGGTTTTCGAACTGTGGATGTAGAGCGACTTTTGATCGTTTCGACAGCCACCATAAGCGCCTCTAATAATTAATTGGCATGAACTAGTCTAAATTGTGGCAGCACCAGTATCCAGGTCTCAATAGATATCGGTATCAAGCTGGCAATTTTGCCAAGCAGCTCCAGCTCCTGTGCGGGCTACTGATTCAAGCCTTCTAAATCTTAATTGAGATTTTCCAAAGGTGCCAAAGCGGTCTAGGGTTCAAGAAAAAGAGTCGCTGTTCTCTAAACGCAGCAGAGGTTGAGCCGAGTCAACTCAAACTTATGTAGACTTTAATGACAGCGTTCCTGAAGCTAGCAAAATCGCTGGCCTTGAGATTCTCTCTTTTTTGGGCAAAGCAAAATTCCTTACCAGCCAGGAAACACCACGACAAAGCATTTTGAAATGTAATTGGAATGAGCATTGCAGTCTATCAAGTCGTTTATCTGGAATCTGAAGACGCACGTCTCTACGGTGAGCTTGTACAGCATGTAGAAGAGCGGCATATCTGCTGGGTGCGACCAATTTCTCTGCAACTAGCGACAAGTACAGCGGTTCCGGTTGAGTTTCTTGATGTTCGCAATGGCCCTGATGTCATTTGTGCCGACCACGTTATCCAGCCTGTATTAGACACTGACTGGTTAGCCATATTAGCCACTATGTCTACAAATAAGACCGAATGTGACTATCCCAAAGCCAATCAACATTTACGAGAATTTCTGGCCCATCTGCTTACATCTAAAAGTGGGGTCAATGAACCAATAGATTAAAGGACAAGCTTAAGGCCACCAAGAGGTAGCGATCGCGTCACTACGTACATCTGAGGTCAAAGAATGGGTGAGCCCGCAAGGAATACGTATCAGTTTTGTAATGAGTGCTAGCGTCCTGCTTACTGGCAAGATGCTGGCCTTTGATCGCAATACTCTGCAGCCCGAGACACTTCCGTGCGTAGATTTCTAGCAGTATTAAGCCCAGGCATCTCTGGCATCTACACAGACTTAGACAATGCTCCTATAATTTGCTGGGTAACGATACCGAATCCATTGAAGGACTAAATCATGGTTGCCATTGACTTGGAAAATCGATTGACCACGGTGATCGTTTTGTTTCGAGTGCAGGAGACGCAACAAGCCGCAGCGATCGCTCAAATCAAGCAGTTGTTTGCGATCGCAAAACAGCAGGCGGGGTTTGTTTCCGCCAATCTGCATCGCAGTTTAGACGGCGTGAAAATTGCTAACTATGCTCAATGGACCAGCGCCGCTGCCCTCGAAAAATTTAAGGCTTTGCCCGAAGTGCAAACTCGATGGACCGAACTGCAATCTTTAGTTGAAGAAGCGGACTCCCACGTTTATGAAGTCGTTGCTTCGGAATCTAAAGTGGGAGCGCCGCAAATTCGCCCTGGCGAATACTTCGTCCATTTTGCTGAGTTCCGCATGCCGCCAGAAAATCAGCCTCGCATGGTTGAACTGGCTAAAGAGCATCTGGCGCCGGCCATGTCGCTACCGGGTCTAGTGTCAGCTAATTTTCATCGGTCGCTGGATGGACAACGGGTCATCAATTATGGCCAGTGGGAAGACCAGGAAGCCATTTACAAACTCACCCAGCGTGATGGTTTTGGCAAAGAAGATGGTTACTGGACAGGACTTGCAGTGAACGAATTTCACCTTTACGAGGTCATCTTATCTGAAACTGCCGAGGCTCAGGTCGGGTGAAGGCGGGCTGAGCCGAGCAGCCAGGCAATCAGATGTGAGGGGAATCAAGCTTTAGGAAGTCGTGAATCAAATAGTTGGCTAAGTAGATGTAGGAAATTAGAGCATAAGAACTTCAACCTAAGACCTTAATTATTGATTTTCCTTCTCCGCCTTCTAAACTTCGCATTTCAAACTCTGAACTCTTTCATATGAAACGCTCTTGGACCTCTCAAATTTTCTTGCCGTTGGTGATGATAATCGCTTTGGCAGTAAGCTGCGATCGCCTGCTGAGACGAGCAGACAACAACGATGAGCAGCCGGCCTTACAACCGGTAGAAGACGCTGCCCCTGAAGAGACTGCCCCTGAAAATACCGCAAATGCCCAAACTCTCAACGCGACTAATAACGGTCAGCTTCTAATCAATGATGCGATCGACATTCAGTTGACGTTACCCAACAGTTGGTCGGGGACTTCTGGGCTGCACGAATCAGCTGAACTACAGGCCACTGATTCTAGCCAAAACCTATACCTCGTTGTGGTAGCGGAAGAAGAAGCCGCGCTGAGGCTCCAGGGACTGCGTGAAAACGCCGAAAACTACCGAAATTTGCTGCGCAACCAACTTGCCGCTTATGAAAGTGAAGCTCCTACGGAGGTGGCGTTTATCGATGATGAATTTGCTTCTCAGTACGAAATTCGGGGTCGCCTCACAGACAATACATCGGTAGTGTATCTCCACACTACAGTCGTCACCCAAAATCGCTACTACCAGATCGTGGCATGGACCACGCCTGAACAATATGAGGCTTACCGGTCAGAGTTGCAAAATATCACCTCAACTTTTCGCGAAATTGGCTCTTAAATGCGCGGAGACGGCGCACGATATGGCCTAATAGAAGAGGCAGAATTGCAATTGAAGGCGGACAAATGATGGCACGGCAACTTTTACAGTGGCGGCAGTGGCTGCTGGTCGGACTCGCGATCGCCTGCTTTTGGATGGTCAGCACTCCCTACGCTTGGGCTGGACTGGATGACGATCGCTATGATGGCAATATTTTTGCCCTTTATGCGGGCAATGGATCGCTAGTGCCACCCCGCGTCACGCTGAGGCAGTCCCTACAAAGCAACAAACCTGCCTTGGTGGTGTTCTATGTAGACGACAGCGCCGACTGCAAGCGCTTTTCGTCGGTCGTCTCCCAGTTACAGGCTCCCTATGGTCGAGTTGCCAATTTCGTCCCGGTCATGGCCGACTCGGTGCCCCTCAATAGTGAGTTTACCCCCACTGAACCAGGCTACTATTTTGAAGGCTCGGTGCCCCAGACTCTCGTATTTGACCAAGAGGGACAGGTCCGACTTAACGAAGTAGGTATGGTCAGCTACGAAACGATCGATGATGTCATGCGTCAGGTCTTTGACCTGCTGCCGCGCTCTGAGTCAGAAGAGCTGCGGCGCCGCCCGATCAACGAAGTTAATAGCGAGCTGGTGGAAGAGTCTTGAGCCAGTATTGTCTGGGCTTGGACTAGACAGCAATTCTCGCTGTTCAGCTAGGCGCTTGCTTTCTCAACAACTGGATAGAAAGGCTCTTGGCCATTCAAGCGCCAGAGGCTGATACAGAGAGCAGTGGCGATCGCTAGCCACCCTGCGGATGGCAAAAGAATCCACCCCGCCAACGGTAGAGTCTGATAGTAGCTGATGACGACTACCATCGCCGAAAGCAACGGCCCCACAATAACGATTGGGACAGCGGTGCCCAGACGCCCTTCAACGGTGAAAATAGTGTTCCAAGTATCGCCGAGGCTAAGATGAGTGACAAACAAAATCAGCGGCCAACATAGAAAGTGCTGTCCCAGGGCTGACCACACCAAATAGGCCGACATCACCCGCAAAACCGCAATACTCATCCAGACGATGGGAAAAGCCAGAGGCGGCGGTGCCCAATTGGGCCGCTGTAGTGCCTGATATCGTCCACTATTGCGAGTGTTGTCCAGTAGCGAAAAGAATCGCGATCGCAGCGTTACGAAGGCAAAAAAGGCACATGCCAATGTCGTCATAGCGGCTGCCGGCAGCGTAGTAATTGGGGGTCGGCTGACCATAAAATCCATGGCCCACAACAATCCGACCATCGCTGCCACCTGAGCGATCGTGGCTCCAATGTATTTCAATGTGGCCGGCTTATCCCAAATCGGGTTGGCCAAATCTGTCTGAACCGTAGAGTCCCGAGTCGCTGCTTTGCTCCCCATCACTGCATTAATACTGCTTCTCAACGGATTTTGATTGCTCATCTGTCTTCTTAGAAAGCGATTTCAGTAAAAAATAGCGTACAATTTCGCTTTAAATTCCAAAGATTGCGCAATCTCTTAAGTCTTTTATGCGGCCACTTTGCCTATGAGTGGAAGACACTCACTAAAAAATCCAAAAATCTGCGATGCGCTTGGTCGCTTCAAAGACTGATTTAAATCACTGAATGGCTTGATCCAAATCTGAGTCTCATTGAGAAAGATCTCTATACTAAGTACATTCAACGATTTCCCTGTGATTCCTGAGACCTGCAGAAAAGTCTTATTCAGTAGTGCAGAAATTATCTTTATCGAAGATTTTTAGCCTGTTTCAGGAGCCTATCTTTAGCCATTCCCGACGCGATTTAAGCTGAGGTAGGTGTCAAAAACTGTCGTTCGAGAACCTTTCAGAATGTGCGAATTTAATCGAGACTTGGTGTGGCTGTGCGATCGCTATCAGTCACTTTTCGGGCAATCTGGCCCGCGCTATGAGCAGGTTTTTGTGGAGATTGCAACACCAATCTTACAAACGATTGCGCAAAGCGACGCCCCATACCACAACCTTGAACACACCTTACAGGTAATCAGGACTGGGCAAATAATTATTGAGGGCAAACAACATGACGATGGCTCAGTGTCGCCAAAAGATTGGCTGAACTTTTTGTTGGGATTAAGCTGTCACGATGTTGGCTATGTTAAAGGAATTTTTGAGCGGGACGACTGCCAACATCATCTTTATTTCGACGGTAAATTTGGGCACGTAAAACTTTGTCCTAGTGCGACTGGAGCAGCTTTGGCTGAGTGCCATGTTGATCGTAGTAAGGCATACGCTGAAATTCATTTAAGTCACACTCAAATAGACGTAAAAACGGTTCAATCAATGATTGAAATGACTCGTTTTCCCATTCCTCATCAGGGAAAATATCAGTCCCAACTAACGTATCCTGGGCTGTGCAGGGCGGCAGATTTATTGGGACAATTGGGCGATCCCAGCTACTTGAAAAAACTGCCGCAGCTTTTTCAAGAATTTACCGAAACCGGGATGAATCAGGCGTTAGGTTACACAACTCCAGAGGCGCTGAAGCAGCAATATCCGTATTTCTTTTGGCAAGTGGTCTATCCCTATGTCAAGAGCAGCATCCGATATCTATCAGCCACGTTGGCCGGACGGCGAGCGATCGCCCAGCTTTACACCAATCTCTGTATCGCCGAACTGAGCCAAGCGCCTGACGATGCACCACTCAGCAAGCCTGAGCGGATTGAAGATGAGTCAGCATTTTTGCCGTGGCAAGAAGCCGGCTTCGTCTTTTCGTGAGTGCAGCCATCATGTACTAAAAGGGGCTGTGATCATTTAACGTTGGAACCTTGATGCTGACAGCCGGACAGCCTCTGGCAGTTTTGCACAGCAGGCGCAGCAATGCCCCATGCCCAAGCATTCTGACTTTAATTGATAACGCCCTCCAAATTATTGCTGCAGTCCAGTGGCTTATTCGACCGGACACGGCATTTTTTGGGACAGTACAGTCATCCCCTACCCCAACGGACCGCTGAGAACCAGAGCCCAAAGGTTTAATCGGGTTGCATGCGCTGCTTAAGGCGATCGCTCAGCGAATTGCGTGATGCCAACCGCGCCTTACCAGATGCCGCCCATGCCTGCAGGGCATCAACCTGCTCTTTGGCTGTGCGGGCCAGCGGCACAATTTGACTGGCGGCTTCAAGAATATCATCGGTCGTAAAGTCACGGTCTTGACTAAACCCGATATGCATCGCTTCGACAATCGCCTGCTCAATTTCTGCCCCTGAGAAACTAGGGGTTTCATAGGCCAAGCGCTCTAGGTCGTAACTTTGTAAATTGTATGCCCGTAGACGACTGAGATGCACTTCATAAATCGCTTTGCGCTCTTCTTGAGTCGGTAGACCGACAAAGAAAATTTCGTCAAAGCGACCCCGACGCAGCAGCTCTGGTGGTAGCGCCTGAATATTATTGGCAGTGGCAACCACAAATACCGGTGAAGTTTTCTCTGCCATCCAGGTGATAAAGGTCCCAAAAACACGGCTGCTAGTACCCGAATCGCCACGACCATCGACGCCGGCAAAAGCTTTATCAATTTCGTCAATCCATAAAATGCAGGGAGCTAATGCTTCGGAAATTTGAATCATTTGACGAGTACGCGACTCCGACTCGCCAATTAAACCGGCAAAAAGACGACCGACGTCTAATCGCAACAGTGGCAGATGCCAATGATGGGCGATCGCTTTAGCAGTCAAAGATTTTCCCGTGCCTTGAATACCCACCAGCAACAATCCTCGCGGATAGGGCAGGCCATACTGACGCGCTTTTTCTGAAAATGAGTTGCCGCGCCGCAGCAGCCAATCTTTAAGGCTATCGAGTCCGCCAATTTCGGAAATTTGCTCCCTGGCGGGATAAAAGTCGAGAATTTGAGTCTGACGAATCGTCTGGCGCTTTTCTTCCAAGACCAGCTCAATGTCTTCGGGACGAAAAGTGCCCTGGGCAGCGATGCCGCGAGCCAGCACTCGACGAATACGCTCAATTGACAGCCCCTGACAGGACTGTACCAAAGCATCCAAATCGGCGTTAGAAAGCTGCACGTTGAGGCTGCCCAGAAGCCGAGTTACTTCCGCACGAATTGTCTCGACATCAGGCAGAGCAAATTCTAATACCGTGACGATTTCTGCTAAATCATCGGGAATTTGGATTTGGGGCGCCAGCAGCAAAATATTTTTAGGCTGCGACTTCAAACGACGCGCTAGATTTCGCAGTTTTCGCGAGATGGAAACATCCTCTAAAAAACGATGGTAGTCTCGCAGTACGAACACTGCTGCGACTGATTCTGACAGCTTTTCGATATGCTCTAGCGCTTGCAAGGGATTGCGGCGAGCCGCCCCGGCGTCATTGGGATTGCCCTGATAGCCATCGACAAAGTCCCAAATATAGACGCTGCGATTGCCGAGCTTCTGTGCTCCTGCCGTAATCGCCTGCTCGACTCGCTCTTCTTCTAGCGTTGAGACATAAATAACGGGATATCGCGCCCGCAGTAACAGTAGGAGTTCATCCTGAAAGCTCATCGTTGACCTGTGATATTAAGTTGCGGCTCCCTCGACAATAAATTGATTTTCAGTGGCGACAATCATCACCTTTGCCCCAAAAGGACTAATCCTCTTTCGCAGAGTACCATCGTCTATGGAACTGACGGTGTGGTCAGTTAGTTGAGAGGTTAGTTCGCTTGATACTCATCTCCCGCAAGCTGCTGCTTGAGAACTTCTAAAGCTGACCAGCGATCGTCAACCGAAGGCTGGGTAAATTGAGGCTGTTCGACTTTTAACCCTTGACAACTAGCGTCACAAATTTGCCGTTGCGGTAGCTGCAGGCAGATTTGCTCATAAATCCAGGTTTCGGGGTCAAAGTGACCGTGAGGAGACAAACTTTCAACTAAATCTTCGGGGTTAACTTCTTGCTCCACAGGCAGGCCTTCCGCCGCCGCCGCCGCTTCATCTAGCCAAATAATCTCTTGTGCATCTACAGCTACTCGATGGTTGTATTGCTGTAAGCAGCGATCGCACGTTAAGGTCACAATGGTCGAAGCCGTACCCCGAATATCTAAAAAGGTAGTGCTGTGTCGCACCTGAACCTCAGCTCGCACCGGAGTTAAGGTCGCGAGTTCTTCAAAAGTGGTTTCGAACTGCAGCGATCGCGTGCGGTTAATAGCGTTGAGTAAATGCGGAATGTAAATTGCCTGCATTGTCTAACTCCTGAACTCAGCAGCAAGATACTAATCAACCCCGTCAGGAGACTCAGCATCTGACTCTGAAGCCTGACGCACCACTAATCGCCGATCAGGTTCGCGACCTCGACTAAAGGTTTCCAGCTCGCCATCGGCATTTAGGAAATGGTGAACCTGTCGTCGTTCCGCTGATGAGAGAGCCTTGATCTCAAACTCTTGACCGGTTTCACGAGCTTGTTCAGCAGCTTCAGTTGCCAATGCGATCAATTCCGCCTTGCGCTTAGCCCGATGCCCCGCCAGTTCAATGGTGTAGGGCTGCTGTTCTTCAGGCAATCGCCCCAAATTCAAAGTCGTATTCGCCAGATATTGAATTGCGTCAAGCGAGCGACCATTTTCACCAATCAGGGCGCTAACCTGCTCAGCCGACATGTCACCATTTTGAATCGTCAGCCAGCAGCTAGCCCCAAACTCATCTTCAACTTGAGTAGCTTCCACAGTTGCGTTGAGTCCCTGATGGTCTAGCAAGGACTGCAACCACTCGATACCTAACTTTTCTGAGTTTTCCATATTTGCTTACGACGCCTTCTTTTTCTTCTTTGAACGACTAGGCTCAAAGGGGAGGGTTTGACGACTATCTTCAGTGCCACTGCTATCGGTCGCTTGAGCATCCACGATCTTCTGCAGGTTCTCCGGCAAAGGCTCTTTAGACAAAATGAAGCTCTGCAAAGTTTGGAAAATATTGGCAATCACCATGTACATCAGCACTCCCGCCGGCAGCGGAAAAAATAAGAACATCCCCGAAAAGATTACCGGTGTGAACTTACTGATAAATGCCTGTTGAGGATTGTCACTGCTGCCACCCTGCCCGGATAACAGTTGGTTGACATAAAGGCTAATGCCAAAAGTCAGCACCATCAACAAAATGTCCCAATGAATGCTGCCGTCATCACCGCGAACTCCGACTCGACCTAACGCTTCAATAAACAAAAAGCCTTTGTTGGAAGCTAATCCCGGCACCTTAACCTGCACCGTGACGTCGCCAGGAGCAAGCGCTTCGATATTACCGTCATCGTCGACATTAATTAAATTCTCGCCCTTAGTTACTTCAACATATGGATCGAGCACTGGAGCATCACTGTATTCGCTAGCCAATTGGTTCAGCGACGTGCCCTGCTCATCCTGAATGCGGAAATCAGTCTTTTCACCAACCGCTAAGCGATTCCCCCCCGGCAACACAACCGACATGGGATAATGCACGCCATCAGTGAGATAAATGCTCTTAGAAGAGGTGGAAAATGCTTGCGGCTGAATTTGCTCCACCTTCTCAGAAGGAAGAACCTGCAGATTTACCGAATAGGCAACATCGGCAAAGGGCGATCCTCGCAGAGTGGCAAACAGGGCAAACAGAATCGGCATCTGCAATAGAACCGGAAAGCAGCCTGCTAGTGGATTACCAAACTCTTTGTAAACATTACTCATTTCCTCTTGCAGCTTAGGCGGGTCGTCTTTGTAGCGCTCCTGAACTTCCTTGACGCGCTTTTGCATCACCGGTTGCGCTACCTTCATCCGTCGCATATTGCGAATTGACCCGGCATTTAAGGGATAAAGCGCAAACCGAATAACTAACGTCAGCGCTACAATCGCCAACCCATAGCTCGGCACAACCCCGTAAAAAAAATCCAGGATCGGTAGCATGATGTTGTTGGAAAGAAAGCCAATACCGAAATCCATGCGCGCTCTACCTCTATAGGCCTGCTAGAAGATGATGTTCTAAATTCGTAAACCTTCACTAGGGTAACGCCCTACGAGGCTATCTGAAACCCTTTTAGCAACTTAAGCTAAAGCGTATGTCACTAACTACGGAGTAGTGTTACGGTTTTTACGCCATCCACAAGAAAGCATGAAAATAGCGTTAGCTGCCCAATGATCCACTGACCGCTTGAGCTTTTGGTGACAGCTTATCGTTGATATATTCATAAGCTGCCCGGAAATTGGGAATGGCTCTCATTTCCAGTTTGCTGCCGTCTTTCAGAGTTACTACCATGTCACCCCACAGGCCTAACCCTCGAGGTACGGTGACAATCTTTTGAATTTCTGAATACACAATGTCAGAGCGGGTTCTGCCCAACCAACCACTGCTGATGGAAATTCGTCGATTGGTAATGCGATAGCGCAACCATAGGGCCCGCACGATCGCCCCCACCGTTAGAGGAATGCATACTAACGTGAAGGCCAGCAGCCCATTAATAACGAGATCACCCACGTGAGGACCACCCTCATAGTAAACGTCCTCTTTAATGCCCATCACACACCTCAAGCTCTAAAAATAACTCTTCTAATTCTTGCAGAAATTGCCTGTAGTCGCATTCTACAGCGGCTCGTCTGAGGACAACGACGACCCATAGTCCTGACTGTAGGCGAGGAATCAACACCTGCAAGGCAGCTTTGACCTGGCGCTTGAGTCGGTTGCGCACCACTGCCTGCTTACTGACTTTCTGGCTGATGGTAATACCAAAACGGGAGCAGCCGACCGGTTGCAACTCCTCAAATGGCTTGAAATATTTCACTACTAGATGTTTGGTTGAGGCCTGCCGTCCATTTTGATAAACCAAGGAAAATTCTTGAGTGCGGGTAAGCCGATACTGCTTGGGTAAAGCCACCCGTACCTCCTGCTAGGCCTTTGCCAGACTGTATCAATGGCACGATAGCCTCAGGCAAGCTGATAATGACTGACAGTTCCACTGCAGGTAGTCGCTTGGGCTAATCTATACAAAACACCGCTGCCAGATTTTTCGGCGCTGGATAAACCAAGACGTTCCAGCGAAAGGATTAGTCAACCTGATGAATCTTTTCAATAAATTGATTTCAATAAATTGAATATTAAACAGCTAGCCGGGCTCGTCCACGACGGCGGCGAGCTCGAATAACCCGACGACCCGGAGCAGTGCGCATACGAGCGCGAAATCCAGAAGTACGCTTTTGTTTGCGGTTGGTGCCGCCTAATGTTCTTTTAGTCATGGTGAGCTTGAATTTGCTTCGGTAGAGAGAAATGCGACTATTGCTTAATCAGTCGCAGATGAACTGTCAGTATCAAAGATGCGGCTTACGATTTTAGCATCAAATTAAGACAGGGCAAAATTGGGGCTGCGATCGCGGACAAACAGCCAGACTTTAGTATCCCTTGGCCAGTGACGGGCCACTAAAGAACCCTTCAAGCAGGCGTACTTGAAGGGTTTAACAAAGGGCTCAGCGACTCACGCCAGCCCAGCCAACTGAAGTTTGATGCCGTTACTCAGCCGCAACTTCCAATGGCCAAATGCCCACCAGTTCACGCAGCGGGCCACCTTGGAAGAGGGCGTCGAGGTAGAAGTAATGGTTGCCGTAACGATTAGGGTTGCGGACGTCGTGCAGGACGACAACAAAACTTTCGTTAGGCTGCAGCGGGTCTTCGGGGTAAATTTCGAAGACGTTGGCTTCCTGGTCAACAATAATTTCGTCGACAGCGATGGTAGCACCGCCCCGCCCAGTACCCTCGCGCAGTTCAATGCGCATATCTTCAAAATGGCCTTTCTCATCTTCAAATTCTTCGGGATAGCTAATCTGCAGTTCCAGCATCTCCCGCGGAATCTTACGTCCAGCCACCCGCAGATAGTAGCGGGCATCATTGCTGCGGCGCTCGTTGTTGTCAATGTAGTAGCTCAAGCGGTATTGAGAATCGATGCCGCCGAAAATGGTGAAGCCGTCAGTAGTTTGAGCGATCGCGCTGCCGCCAGCGATCGCCAGGCCAGATGCAGCGAATAGGCCCAGTAAGCCTCGATGTAGCCAATGCTTGGGTGACATAAAACCTCCTCAAATCACATTTTTATATTGTGCGCTTAATTTTTATCTGGCGACTGCAACAATCAGCCTGTCTACAAAGTGTCTACCTGATGGAACTGTCTGAGACCACTCACTGATTCCGATGACAGGCGTTCGGCCTAGCAGGCAGCACTGGGTAAGAGCGATTTCTTCGCACGCTGATTAGAGTGAGACCGAATCCTCAATCATGCGCAGCTGCATGCGATTTTAGCATCAGAGCTTGTTGTTATATGGCGGTTTCGGCAGAAACTCTCAGTCATTTTGTTTGACAGAATGGAGTTAGAGCAGAGAATTAGCAATCCTGCCGAATAAGATTTTGAGAGCTGCTTACGGTAAATGATATTGCCCCTCGGGGAAATCTTCTCTGCAAGCATCCGCGTTTGCGAACGTACTCAGTACCAATAAATCCCAGAAATTTGAGCCTAACAGCTTGAGCACTATGCAAATACCTACTTAAGAGATAAACGAAAAGCTAACTCAACTAAATCAGTCAATAAGCTAGTGAGATATCCTGCTTTTTTAATTTAGTTAATAAAATACATTTAAAGGACTATTTGAGAAGTGCTTTTGGCCTAATTTCCAGGTGACAAGAGTTGGACAAATATGTAGAAACGGCTGCTTAACAGCGTCTTCAAAGCCATTGAAATCGAGAATGTTTTCTCTGTAACCCTTATCTTCAAAATAAAGTAACATACCTTACTGTCAAAGAAAATTCGGTCAGTCTAAGCAGCTCGAGCTTGCTCATTCATTTTGCATAAAATCGAAAATCATCGAATTTGAAGGGCTGTTCCACTTTCTAAAAAGTTAAGTTTCATGTATGTCTGGACACGGTTTCGCAGGCAAAACTCTCAACAATGTAAAAAAAGCCTGATCTAAAGTTTCGATCTTGCCTTTAGCACGTTAAAAAGCAAGACAAGTAATTAGCAACTGGGGCGTTTTTTGTATCTGAATGTAAATGATTGTGTGATTGTGTCTGGATGATGGAATTTGAGCGATTTTTGTCCGATGCCAGCTGGCTCTGTCATCACTGCCAGATTTGTTTAGTTGAAGATTTGTCGAAATGAGTGTTTACACGCCTGTTGGCTTGACTTTTCCTAGAGTATTGGACTGCTAGGACTCGTCAACTGGAACCGTGCAGCCAAGAATCGATGGCGAAGGCCCCTAGTGAGATCGCAGACAGTTGTCACAAACGCTAGCGCAATGATGATATTGGTCAGTTCATGAACCCTGAAACTAGCCTTGCCGTCGTCATTAGATAGCGGTGCTGGGGACTGTCGAATTCAGCGATGGATTTTTCACCAGCCAAATTTTGTTCAAAATTTATAGGAGATGAGCTTTATGACCGTTGCGATCGCGCCCGATACTACACCCTCTTCGGAGTCACCGCCCAAGATGCGATTGGGCATTCCTAAAGAAATTGCCCCGGGTGAACGTCGCGTCGCCGCCACCCCCGAAACTGCCAAAAAGCTGCAGAAGCTCGGCTTTGACGTCTGGGTAGAGACTGGGGCAGGAACGGCGGCTAGCTTTCCCGATGCGGCCTATGAAGCAGCCGGCTGTCATATCATTGATGATGTGGTGGAGCTGTGGAATCAGTCTGACATTGTATTGAAGGTGCAGGCCCCCCTATGGCACTCGGGGATCAACCAGGATGAAACTGATTTGCTGCGTCCCGGCAGCAAGCTGGTGAGCTTTATTTGGCCGGCGCAAAATCCGGAACTGCTGGAGAAGCTGGCGCAGAAAGGGGCGACCGCGATCGCCATGGATGCCGTACCTCGAATTACTCGGGCGCAAAAGCTCGATGCGCTCAGCTCAATGGCTAACCTAGG